>DAOPYU010000035.1:0-17077 GCA_035353095.1 Candidatus Sumerlaeota bacterium
CACAAAACCAGACAACCCCCATCATCATCGCATCCGAGTGAAGCAGAACGGAGAAGCCCGACAGAGGCGTCAGAACAGCCCCCAGATATTCGAATGACGATAAAGACGCGCCATATCGTCCCGAACCTGCGAACAGAAAGACCAATCCCGCGCCCAGCCACCAGAAAAAGAGCGTCACGCGCAGCAGGGTCGGGTTGTAGCGGAAGCGTTTGAGCCCCAACAGCAATCCCCCCGGGAATACCACCCAGAACGGAACCGCCAGGAGGATGAAAACGAAGGCTGAAATTGAATCCCTATACGGGAAGGTATGGGAGGAAGGACCGGTATTGGCCCAAACCAGGAAGACCGTCGCCGCTCCCCACAACAACAGCAGCGTTCTGAACGTGCCCGCCGGGCCCACGATGAACCAGTAGGAAAGGAACCGAATCGGTCGCCAGCGCAACTGTTCCTGACGCCGTCGCGCCATCAGCGGGAACTCCATCGGACCCCAGAAGTAGAGCAGACCCAGAAGGCATTCGATCGGCAATAACAGTAATGCCGGCAGTACCCCAAATATTTTTTCCCCCCAAGCTCTCCCACCACCGCTCGAATAACACATCGCCACTTCCCAGACCATGAAACCCAGACACAAAATCGAGGCGTAGAACTTGACCGCTCCTTCGCGCGAATCGGTCACCGGGCTGACCGCATTGCAGTTCAGGTAGAACAATAAGAGGCAGAACAGCAGGTGGAAGGTGGCGAAAACGCCCAGAAAGAAAAGGGCCGAACCTCCACCGGCGACAATTTCCATGACGATTTTTCCCATGTAAACAATAAAACTCCCCCCTCCCCCAGGCCGTACACTCACCAGTATCATCCATCCCACCCAGAGCAGCGCGCCTCCCGCCGCGAATCGCAGGACTGTGGCGAAGGCTTTGGTCTTCTGTCCGTGCAGCGCGACCGTCAGCGCCAGCAGGTAGAGCGGAGGCATCCCGAACGCCGTCAACAACAGCATCCCGAAAATCGAGTAAAAATCCACCCCGCCCAACAGATAAGAAAAGAAGAAGAAGGGCACGATACAGAAAAAGCCAAACAGGAACTGGGCGATCATGGATAAGAATTTTCCCCGGATCATCTTTTCCAGGGACATGCCGGACAGTTCATAGAGTTCGAATGTGTGGTTCTGAAACTCCCGGGCCGTGAGGCTGTAACCGAGAAACGCAATGATCAGTCCGTACCAGAAAAGTACTGCAAAGAGGATGCCAAAAACGACCGGCCCAGCCTTTCCCGCCTCCAGGGAAACCGAAGAGAGAAAGATCGAGACCCCCTCGGCCAGCAGAAGCAGACCGAAGAACAGCCCCACGAAGGTCTTGTTGCGCAGCCACTGCGTCAGATCCTTGTAAAGCATGGCGTTGTCGGCTAGCGCGACGGGTTTCAGTTGGTCAAACATGGACAAGGCAGTCCTTTCCCGATCTGGATCGAGATATTGCGTCCCCGTCAGGGACAGGAGTCCCTCCCGGGTCATCCGGTTATTCGTTCCCTTCCACGGAAAGCGGCTGCAGCGCCGGTTCGGGAGGAACCGCCGAGCGTTGCGGAGCCGCCTCTGCGACCCCAACCCCCTGAAGCGCCGCCTGCCGGTCCTCGCGGTCGAGGCGGATGCGGCCATACAGGGTCCGCGCCAGAGCCAACAGGCCCAACAGCCCCGCCCACTGCCAGAGTTCGCAAAGATTATCCGCCAGACCGGCAAACCGCCCCGACCCGGACATGAGAAGGACGGAGAAAGCCGACACGGGAGTCAAAACTCCACTCAGATAAAAGAAGAAGGGTAAATCGGCACGAGAATGAGAGACCTCCTGAAGGACGACGAGCGCCACAAAAAACGCCGCTCCCCCCACTCCCCACCACATCAGCAGCGTCATGCGCATGAGAACCGGACTCTGGCGAAACCGCCGGAAGCCCAGCAACAGAATCCCCGGCAGAGTGATCCAGAACGGAACCGCCTGAAGCACCGAGACAATCTGCAGATTCGCTTCTTTCTGGCTTTGCGGGAAAGACAACACAAAGGGGCTGTTTGCCCAGAACTGGAGCGCCTTTGCGACGACCCAGAGTAATAACAAAGTCCGGAACGTCCCCCCGGCCCCCGCCTGAAACCAGTACCGGACAAACCGGACAAGTCGCCACCGCGACCCCTCCTGCCGCCTCCGGGCCATGAGGGGGACCTCCACCGGACCCCAGAAATAAAGCAGGCCGATCAGGCATTCGACCCCAAAAACCGGAACCAGTAGAACGTAGAATTCCGAGCTCTTGCTGACCCAGAACCCCACCGGCCCCAGCGCCATGAGACAGAGACAGAACAGGGCAGAGAGGCCCTTGACGGCCCCCTCGCGCGAGTCGGTCACCGGACTGATGGCGTTGCAGCTCAGGTAAAACAGGATCAGACAGAAGAGCAGGTGAAAGGCAAGAAACACACTGAACCAGATCAACGCGTCGTGGTTGCCGGTCGAGGTCAGGATTTCCTTAATCACCCGCCCCACGTCGGCCATGGGAGTCGAACGACGGTGCAGGCCCTCTACGATACCGACCAGCACGATCCACCCCACCCAGATGAACGCCAACCCCGCCCCCACCCGGAAAAGGGTCGAGAGCGTCTTGATCTTCTGGCCGTGTAACGCAACCGCCAGCACAATCAGATAGAATGGGGGAACCAGAATCGCCGCCAGCAGGACCACCCCCAGCACCGTGTAGAAATCCAGACCGCCCAGCAGATAGGAGAAGAACAGGAACGGCACGATGCAGAAGAACCCGAACAGAAACTGGGCAATCATCGAGAACCATTTTCCCCGGATCATCTTTTCGAGCGACATGCCGGAAAGTTCGTAGAGTTCAAAGGTCCGGTTCTGAAACTCCCGCGAGGTCAGGGTGTAACCGATGAACCCGATGAACAGGCCGTACAGAGCGAGCAGGACCACGAGGACACTGAAGACCGCCGGGCCGGTCCGCCCCGGTTCGCTCGGCATGGAGGTAACGTAAATCGAGACCCCCTCGGCCATCAGAAGCAGGCCGAAAAAGAGCCCCACGAAGGTCTTGTTGCGCAGCCACTGCGTCAGATCCTTGTAGAGCATGGCGTTGTCGGCTAGCGCAGCCGGTTTGAGTCGGTCAAACATGGTTAAAACGACCCCTCCGTAATCTGAATGAAAACGTCTTCCATGGACATGGTCCGAGGGCGGAACTCGATGACCGGGAACCCCTCGTTCATCAGGTCGCGAATGAGGGCCGGCACGGTGGCGCGATCTTCCGAGTACTCGAACGTCAATGCCCCGTTCTCCTCGATGGAGACCTCCGTCACCCCGGGCCGCTCGATCAGGAACCGCTCAACCCCCTCGGTCCGGTCCGAACCCAGCAGGCGGACATGGATCTGAAGGGTCGGCTGCAACCCCCGCTGAATCTCCTCGAAACTGCCGTAGGTGATCTTGCGCCCCTTGTCAATGACCAGCAGGTGGTCGCAGAATTCCGACAGTTCGCTCAGGATGTGCGAACTGATGAAAATGGTCTTGCCCAGCTCGGCCAGGTTTTTGATGAGGAAACGCAGTTCGATGCGGGCGCGCGGGTCGAGCCCCGCGGCCGGTTCGTCCATGACCATGACTTTCGGGTCGTTGATGAGCGCCCGGCCCAGGTTGAGCCGCTGGCGCATCCCCTTGCTGAGCGTCTCGACAAACTTGTCCTCGATATGCACCAGCCCGGTAAAGTCCATGATCTGGTCAATGCGTTTGGGACGCACCGCCGGTTCCACCTCGTAGGCCCGCGCGTAAAACTCGAGGTAATCGCGCACATTCATCATCGGATACACCCCCAGGTGGTCGGGCATGAACCCGACCATGCGCCGGATGGCGTAGGGGTTCTCGAAAATGGAAACGCCGTCGAGGAAGATTTCGCCCATCGTGGGATTTTCCAGCGTGGCGATGGACCGCATGGTGGTGGTTTTGCCCGCCCCGTTTGGGCCGACAAACCCACAGATTTTCCCCTTGGCCAGGTGAAAGGACAGGTCGTTGACCGCGACCGTGTTCCCGAAAACCTTCGTCAGTTTCTCCACACGCAACATAAGTTCGTTCCAATCTTGGGGATTCGATCTTATTTCCACTATTTTTGAGAATCGGGAGTCCCGGAGGCAAAGCCACTCGGCGTGTTTTTAGGAACTGAATTCACGGCTTTCTCGCCCGATTGCGGCCCGAAGGCGCCGATGAGGGCATGGCGGTGGCGGCCCTCCTTGATGTCCAGTCCCGCCTGTTCCGTCGGCAGTTTGCCGTCGAAGAAAACGATATAGTGCTGCACCTGTCTGCCAGAAAGCCTTTCCACCGGCTCATAAAGCGATCGCTTGTTTTCCAGGTAGGACTTTTCCTCGGGGTTGAGGAAACGGTCCAGCACGTTTTTCGCCGCTTCTCCCTCCAGCCGTTCCAGAGTCGCTTTCCCCCCTTTCGGAACCGCTCCGGCCACATAGACCCCCTGGTCGTAAACCACCACCCCCTGAAGCGGGGTCTCGAACCCATTCTCCACGGTCTTTTCCGCGGCCTTGTAAACCAGCCGTTCCCGGGTGGACCACGGTGTCACCGTATAGTAGTGAAAAGGCACCTGGGGAATGAACAACCCGTCAGTCAACTGCCGCTGCCTGTTCTGGAGCGCCATCTTGTATGCCTGATCGCCCGATGACTCCATGGGAACGAAAGCCGTCTCGCTGTCGAACGAAAACCCGCCCAGGGGATACAGACCGGAGAAAAGCAGGTGGCGCGAGAACGTCAGGGCGCTGTCGCTGCCCTCGTCCAGAATCGAAATCGAGAACGTCCCGCCCTTGCGCGAGAACCCCTTCGTGGCCAGGAAATAACCGGTGATGAGGAGACAGAAAGCGATCGAGAATGCCGGAAGGCTGAGCATCAGCATCCGAATCCGGTTTTTCCGCCGCCAGTAGAAATAATTGGCCGGTCCGGCCACGATACAGAAAATCGTCGCCAGCAGCAGACCGCCCGACCGACCCAGCGCGTCCAATTGAACCAGAAAGGGAAAACCATCAGCTCCCCCCATCCCGCCAGACCGGGTCCAATCGAGGGGACTGGACTGGGGATTTCCCCCGGGCATTTCCCACTCCTTCGGAATCCGGTCCAGAGCCGTCAGAACCGGTCCCATCCGGTACTCGATACGTCCCAGCAGGCACTCTTCGCGCCGCGTCTCGGACGCGCCATACACCACCAGCCGCCCGCCGGAATTGACCCAGCGCGTCAGGGCGGTGCGCGCCTCGGCCGGGATGGTCTTGTAGGCATCGCTGCTGACCATCACCGCTGTGAAGGGCGTGTAGCAGAGCCAGTTGTCGGGCAACTGCCCCGGCTCGACCTGGGAAATGAAATTGGACTTCTTCGTGGAACCGGGAGGCACCCCCGCCGCCCCCGGGTAAGGCGCCGAGCTCCCGAGAACGGGGCCTGCGAATTCCGGTTCCGGGGGGCCCTGTTGTTTTTTCTCCGGATGTTCGACTGCGTCGGAGAAATCCTGTATCTGCTGCTCGCTGGCCCACTGGGAAACGGGTGCGATGTTCAGAAAGGTTTTCAGGTCGGAAGCGCTGTCATTACCGACAGCCATCCTCCCGGTGGAATCCTGGCACCGAAAGAAGCCGCCGGAATAGTACGATCCACCTCCGCGATATTCGGTCATCCCCAGCATCGGCACATCGTAGGTCCGTTCTTCCCCCGGCCCCAATTCCTGTCCCTCGATCTGAGTTTCCCCGGACGACCTTCCATACGACCCGTTTCCAAACAGCCGGAACCCCAGCCGGTTGCCGTCGGGATTTTCGACGGTCACACGCATCCAGATATAGGGAGAATTCGTTGACTGTCCCATTCTCTTGACGGAGACCCTCAGTTCCGCCCGGGCCAGACCCGGCAACAGGGCCATCAGAATCAGAAACAGGGGCAGGATTCGGGAAAGCGTCCCCCGTTTTCCAATCCCCTTCGCTTTTTCCGTCCCCCCCAGATTCATTCGTTCAATCTCCCTCTGTCGTCTCATCCTTTGACTCCCGCCGGTAAAGGTTTCGAGTACTCATCCACCTGTTTCAGAATCGCTTCCATCACATCCTGAACGCTCACCCCGTCAATCCGCGCCGAATAGTCAAGGATCAGCCGGTGGTTCAAGACCGCCGGGAACAGTTCGCGTACCGAATCGAACCCGGCCTGGACACGCCCCAGCACCAGGGCCCGCGCCCGCACCGCCGCTCCCAGCCCGATCGCCGCGCGGGGACTGCCGCCGTAGCGTACATACTGCTTGACCGAATCGGGCGCCGACGCGCTGTCCGGGTGCGTCGCTTCGACCAGCCGCGCGATATAGGCCGCCACCGGCTCGGCAATGTAGATCTCGCGCGCCAGTTCGATCGCCTCCGTCAGGTCTTCGAGGCCGATCACCGGTTTTTGCACTGGCGGCGCGCCGGTGGGGCGATTGCGGACAATGTCGCTCAGCACGGCCTCGCCCGGCCGTCCCAGGTGCAGTTTGAAGAGGAAGCGGTCCACCTGTGCCTCGGGCAGGGGGTAGGTGCCTTCCAGTTCGATCGGGTTCTGGGTCGCAATGACAAAGAAGGGCCGGGGCAGGGGGCGCGTCTCGCCCATCACCGTCACGGCGCGCTCGGCCATCGCCTCGAGCAGGGCCGACTGTGTTTTCGGTGAAGCCCGGTTGATTTCGTCTCCCAACAGGATGTTGGTGAAAACCGGCCCTTCCTGGAAGGAAAACTCGCGCCGTCCGTCGTTCTGCTGGAGGATGAAACTGCCGGTGATATCGCTCGGCAACAGGTCCGGAGTGAACTGGATGCGGCTGTACTCGATATTGCACAGCCGGGCCAGTCCCTTGACCATTTCCGTCTTGCCCAGTCCCGGCAAGCCTTCCAGCAACACGTGTCCCCCGGCCAGAATGCCGGTTATCAGGTCGCGGATCAGGTCCTCTTTCCCCAGAATGACCTCGCCCAACCGTCGGGTCAACTCCTCGAGCCGGGGCGCAACCGCCTCGACCCGCCGCTGCAACTCTTCGCTTGTCGCCATGCTGATAGCCTTCCCTTCTGTCCGATCGGTCACTGTCCCGAGAAATATTTCTCAATCACGTTTTTCTGGCTCGGCGAGATCCGGGTCCGACTGACCTCGGAACCCGCCTGCGCCTCGAACTGTCGCAACGTCCCCGGGCTGAACTTGCCCGGCTCGGCCTTCGGCTCCAAGGGGGTGATCCCCATGTCCACCATGTCCTGGGGACTCAGGAACTGCCCCGCTAACTCCTGTTGTTTGAACTGGGCGCCCTGAGCGCGCTTTTCGTTGCCCAGCGTCAGTTGTGCGTCGCCCCGGCCCCGGCTGATCCCCCCGCTTCCCGGGTCCCCGTCACCATCCTGGCCATTTCCGTTTCCATCCCCCGACTGTCCAATCTGTCCCGGACCGTCACTGTTGCCCCCGGACATCTGGCCCATTTTGCTCTGCAATTCGCTCAATCTCTTGCGCAACTCTTCGTTGCTCATCCCGCCCTGCCGCATTTGACTCACCTTGCCGGCAATTTCTTTGCGTAAAGCTGAAGGTAAACGTGAATTTTGACTCGACATGGACTTTGCCAGATCCTTGAGCAACTCATCCTGCTGTTGACTCAGGTCGGCTTTCCCCTCGACATTGCCCGAGGCGTCCGTCAGGTTGGAAAGACTCTCGAGCGACGTCAGGGCCGCCTGTGCTTCCTGACGGCTCTGCGCCACCGCGCTCTCGATGCGCTGGTCCAGTTCCTCCACCGCTTCCCATTTTTCCCGGGAAATCCCCTGCTCATCCTGTTGTAGTTTCTCGATTTCCTGCTGAAACTCCTGAAGCGTTTCCTCCGGCAGAATCTGTTCGCCTTCGTTCAATTTGTCGGCCAGCGGCTGGGTGATCGAGGCCAGGATCGCCTCCGCCTGGGCGGGAACAGCCGGGTGGCGCGAAGGGACAGCCAGCGCGGCAGCCAGCAGAAACAGGGCCGGAATGGCCCGGCGCGCATAAAACAGGAGGTCCAGCCGGGGCAACCGCCCCCCCAGGACCCGCACCACCTCGGTGTGAAGCGCCTCGGTGGGCATCAATTCCGGATTTTCCCACGCCGATGCCACCACCCCGTCGTCCCGAAAGCGGTGGTCTATGATTTCCACCACCTCGCGGAGAACAAAAAATCGCCCCCGACTGCGGCAATCCACCCACGCCCACCCCAGAGCCAGCGGCAACGCCGCCAGCAGCGTCAACCCCAGCAGCCAGAGGGCCGGCCAGAGCATTTTGAACAGCACAATCGCCGTAGCGGCCGCCACAACCGTCCACCCGCATCCCCCCAGCGCGCGGTTGAGCCACACTGCCAGATTGGCGCGCCAGGTGATGGCACGGATAAGTCCCGAAAAACCGGATGAATTCCCCATGGCGATATTCTCCTTTCCCAGAGCATTCCAGCCAGCCCCCAGGGGATAAATCCCCGTTTTACCCATTTTCCAGACACGGAAAACCCGTTCGTCCGAAAAACGCAGGATCCCACAGGATGATCTTGGGCGGAATGGCCGGTCGAATGGATAAAGACAAGTTGCTGGATTCCAGATCCCAGGACGGTGTTTTCAATAATCGTAATTTCAAACAGGGAAATGATCTTTCCCCAACACACTGATTTACCAGATTCATATTGAACCAGATCGCGCCCTTGTTTTGCAAGCTCCAAACAGCTCGGGTGTTTTGAAACTTATCCAAATGAACTCAAATGAGGGACAGGTGGATACGCCTCTTCCCCCTTTTCCCCGACGGACTCCCTCGGAAAGCCCTCCTGACGCGATCATCCCAGAAACGATTGTTGCATTTTCTCCACGAAACCATTTCAAGACGGTCGAGACACCCGGACCCCCTCAGCACCGGTTTCTACCTTCAGCAAGGTTCCCGGGGAACGCCTGCCTCCCGATTGGCTTGAACGAAAGCCTTCCGCTCACGGGGAACGGGACCAGATCGGGTTTCTCCCCCGAGGACTGAAATCCCGCTCGATCCAGTCGCCTTGGCCCCTTCTTATCCTGAAATCGGCAGGGGAAGCGAAAGAAAACGTCTGGTCTGAGAGAATTTCAACCTCTTCACCCATTTGGAGAGACTGCCCGCACGCCGTACAAACACTCGGCAGTCCCGGTGGAACCCCTTCTTTTTCGGCAGAAGTGACCCCCAGAGGTTTTCAGCCCGGAAGGGGGGCCGAAACGTGAAAATCGGGGCTTTCCGAAATCCGGCGGTTTTTGAATTGCCAAAACAGGGGAACTCCTATAGAGTAGTAAAAGATGGGCGAGTTTGCCCAAATCAACCTCGGAGCGGATCGAGATCGGTTCCCTTCCGGGAGCAGAACCGCTGGAAGTAGAACCGGAAAGAGCGGATGGAACGTCTTCCGGGCGGGTTCTTCTGGCACCCCCCAATCGGAGGACGCACGTGTTTGTAAAACCACCCGCCATTTGAAAGAGACGGAATGGCAAAACGACGCGGTGTCATCCGCCCCTGATCCCCTGAATTCCGGCATGCATGGATACTTATCGGCGACGCCACACGGGGGAATCCCTGTACAAGACCGACCCGGCGCAACGGGTCAGATAAGAGGAAAAGAAGCCCATGAGACTCAGATGTTCGTTTTGCGGACGTGACCAGCACAGTGTGCGCACCCTGTTCAAGGGCCTGACACAACGCGATCCCAACGCAACAGTCTATATCTGCGACGAGTGCATTGCCCAATGCAATGAAAAACTGGTGCGCGACCGCGGCCTCCATCCGGCCGAGGAAACCCAGCCACCCACCCTCGAACGGGTCCCCGCCCCCTCGGAAATCAAGGAGATCCTCGACCAGTACATTATTTCCCAGGAACACACCAAGCGCGTCCTGTCCGTGGCGGTTCACAACCACTACAAGCGCGTTCTTTTCAACGACTCCAACGAGGATGTCGAACTCGAAAAGAGCAACATCCTCCTGCTCGGCCCCACGGGTTGCGGCAAGACCCTCTTCGCCCAGACCCTCGCCCGCATCCTCGACGTGCCCCTCGCCATCGCCGACGCCACTTCCCTGACCCAGGCCGGTTACGTCGGTGAGGACGTGGAAAACGTCCTGCTGCGCCTTCTTCAAGCCGCCGACGGCAGCGTCGAACGCGCCGAACGCGGAATCGTCTATATTGACGAAATCGACAAGATTTCCAAGACCACCGAGAACGTCTCCATCACCCGCGACGTTTCCGGCGAAGGCGTGCAGCAGGCCCTGCTCAAAATTCTCGAAGGCACCGTCGCCAACGTCCCCCCCACCGGCGGACGCAAGCACCCGCATCAGGAGTACATCCGCATCAACACGCGCAACATCCTCTTCATCTGCGGGGGCGCATTCAGCGGACTCGAGAAAATCATCGAGCGCCGCGTCCGCGAACGCTCGCTCGGCTTCGGAGCCGAAGTGCGTTCGCGCGAGGACTACCCCCTGGGCAAAATCCTCAGTCAGGTCTGTTTCTACGACCTGGTGAAATACGGCCTGATCCCCGAGTTCATCGGCCGTTTTCCCGTCATCTCGACCCTGGCCGACCTGACGGAGTCCGACCTGGTCTCCATCCTGGAAGAGCCTAAGAATGCCCTCGTGAAACAGTACAAGCGCCTCTTCGAACTCGAAGAAGTGGAACTGAACTTCTCGCGCGACGCCTTGCGCGCCATCGCCCAGAAAGCGTCCGAGACCAAGACCGGCGCGCGCGGTCTGCGCTCCGTGCTCGAAACCATCATGCTCGACATCATGTTCGAACTGCCCGAGCGCGCCCGCAAAGTCGCCTCCTGCAACATCGGGGCGCCCTTTGTCAAGGGCCAGAAACCGCCGGAATTCGTGGCCCGGGAGGACACCCAATCCGCCTGATCTCCCGCGGAACAATCCTGAAAAACGGGGAAATGCCCGGAGTGCCTTCGTACTCGACAAGGCCGATTCCATCCGATTGGACACGGAACTTCTATCTCTAAGGAGCTATTACATAACCGCATGACAACCAAAACAGAAAGTACGACCCCTTCGGAAGCGCCAGTGGACAAGGTGGAAATCCTGCCCGTCCTGCCGTTGCCCGAAGTCGTCATTTTTCCCAACAGCATTTCTCCGCTTTTTGTGGTCCGGGCGCCCTCCATCGCCGCGGTCGAGCAGGCCACCAGCGACCGCGACCGCATCTTTCTTGTGACCCAGAAAACCACCGATCCGGATATCCCCAAACCCAAGGATCTCTACGAGGTCGGCACCATCAGCCAGATCCTGCAGGTTCAGCGCCTTCCGGACAACTCGATGCGCATCTTCATCGAGGGGTTGACCGTTGCGCGGGTGCTGCACTATTTCACACCGGGCAACGCCATCAACGCCCATGTGGAACCGATCCAGCACCACATCCCGCGCCAGACCAAACACCTTCAGGCTCTGCGCCGCGCCGTCGTCAACCAGTTCGAGACCTACTCGCGTCTTTCGGACAAAATCCCGGAAGATCTCTTCCTCAACATCAAAAACCTTGAGGACCCGCTGGCCCTCTGCCACGCCATCGGCAACTACGCCGCCTTCAAGACCAACGACAAGCAGACCCTGCTCGAAGAAGAAGACGTGGCCGAAAAGCTCCTTTTCCTCTCGCGCATCTTCAGCTCCGAAAACGAACTCCTGGCCATGGAAGGCAAAATCCTCAGCCAGGTCAAGAACCAGATCGGCAAAAACCAGAAGGAATACTTCCTCAACGAACAACTCAAGGTCATCGAGAAGGAACTCGGACTCGTCAACGACGACGATGTCGAACTCGAAGAGTTGCAGACGGCCATTGACGAATCGCAGATGAGTCAGGAAGCGCGCGAAAAAGCCCTGCGCGAGCTCAACCGCCTCTCGCGCATGGCCCCCATGTCGCCCGAGTCCACCGTCTCGCGCACCTACATCGAGTGGCTCCTCGACTACCCGTGGAGAGTTTATACCAAAGACAAACTCGAAATGCGCCGCGCCGCCCTGGTTCTCAATGAGGACCACTACGGCCTGGAAAAAGTCAAGGAACGTATCCTCGAGTATCTGGCCGTTCTGCGCCTCGTCAAGAACAACATGCACGGCCCGATCCTCTGCCTGGTCGGTCCTCCCGGGGTCGGCAAGACCAGTCTGGCCCGGTCCATCGCCCGGACACTCGACCGCAAGTTCGTCCGTTTCTCCCTCGGCGGCGTGCGTGACGAGGCGGAAATCCGCGGACACCGCCGCACCTACATCGGCGCCCTGCCCGGCAAGATCGTCCAACTCCTCAAGAAGGCCGAATCGGCCAATCCCGTCATGCTTCTCGACGAGATTGACAAGATGAGCTCCGACTTCCGGGGCGACCCGGCCTCGGCGCTTCTCGAAGTGCTCGACCCCGAGCAGAACCACTCCTTCAACGACCACTACATGGAAGTGGACCTCGATCTCTCGAAGGTCCTCTTCATCACCACGGCCAACACCACCGACGGCATTCCCTGGGCCTTGCGCGACCGGATGGAAATCATCCGCCTGGCCGGGTACACCCGGATCGAGAAACTCGAAATCGCCCGCCACTTCCTGGTGCCGCGTCAGACCGTCCAACACGGCCTGACCAAAGAACAGATCCAGTTCACCACCGAAGGGCTCGAGTGCCTCATTGACAGCTACACCCGGGAAGCCGGCGTCCGAAACCTCGAACGCGAGATCGCCTCCGTCTGTCGCAAGGCCGCCCGCAAGGTCGCCAGCGCCCGTAAACCCCAGACCTTCACGATCACTGCACAGACCGCGCGCGAGTTCCTCGGACCCGTGCATTTCAAGGAACTCGAACTCGACCCCGAGCCGGAAATCGGCGCCGCCACAGGACTGGCTTGGACCGAAGTCGGTGGCGAAATCCTCGCCGTCGAAGTCACCACCATGCCCGGCAAAGGCAACCTGCTGCTGACCGGCAAGCTGGGCGACGTGATGCAGGAATCGGCCAAGGCCGCCCTGAGCTACGTCCGGGCCCACGTGGCGGAATTCGGCATCCCCGAAAATTTCTACGAAAAACTCGACATCCACATCCACCTGCCCGAAGGCGCCATCCCCAAGGATGGACCCTCGGCGGGCGTGACCCTGATCACCGCGCTCGTCTCGGTCCTCAGCAACCGCCCCGTGCGGCGCGACCTGGCCATGACGGGCGAAATCACCCTGCGCGGCAAGGTCTTGAAAATCGGCGGCCTGAAAGAGAAAGCCATCGCCGCCCACCGGGCCAAAATTGCCAAGGTCATCATCCCCGCCGACAACGAGGACGACCTCGAGGAAATCGCCCCCAACGTGCGCAAGGAAATTCAGTTCATCCCCGTGCGTAACGTCTGTGAGGTGCTGGAACTCGCCCTGTTGCCCGCGGAGACCGATAGCGTGCGGAAACCCGTGGCAACGCCCTGCAAGCCGGGCCGGAAACGTTCCTCCCTCCCGGCGGGAGTCCACGCCGCGCAAACCGGCCACCACTCGCGGACCAGCAACCGATAAGTGCCCGGTGGTACGCACACAAAAACCCGCGCGCGCCCCTTGTGGCCTCCAACGGCGGCCAAAGGGGCGCGACGCTATCAGAAGAGCGGAGTCTCATGAGTCCCGAAAAAATCCCCTGGGAAGTTTACGAAGCCGAATTTGTCACCAGCGCCGTGCGCCGCTCGAGCTATCCCGACGACGACCTCCCCTGTGTCGCCTTCGCCGGACGCTCGAACGTCGGCAAATCCTCCCTGCTCAACAGCCTGGTCCGCCGCAAGCGCCTCGCCAAAACCAGCCAGAACCCCGGACTCACCCAACTGGTCAATTTCTATCGAATCAATCAGAAATGGTACTACGTGGACCTGCCCGGTTACGGATACGCCAAGGCGCCCAAGTCCGAACAGGAAAAATGGCGCCACATGATCGAGGAATTCCTCTCGAAGAATCCCCGTCTCAAACTCCTCGTCATCCTCCTCGACGCCCGACACAAACCCTCCGAACTTGACGATCAGTTGGTGGATTATCTCAACCACTTCGAGATTCCGGCCCAGATCGTCCTCACAAAATGCGACAAACTCAAGTTTGGCGCTTTGCAGCAGATGCGCAAGACCATCGGCGAGCACTACGGCCTGCCCAAAGAATACTGGCCCATCGCCACCTCGGCGGAAAACGCCACCGGCCGGGACAAATTGCTCCAGACCCTCTACGCCTGCCTCGAAGAGGAAGAACCGGCGCCAACCGACGCCGAATAACGAAATCATGGACGAACTGACCTTCCAACGCCTCGAATTTCCCGCCGTACTCGAATACGTGGCCGCCCTCGCGCAATCCCCCGCCGCCCGGGAACAGATCCGGAAAACCCGTCCCTGGACCGATCTGGGCGAGATCCGTTACCACTGGGATGCCGTCGAGGAAATCCTCCGTCTCCTCGATTCGGGCGGGGAACTCAGCATCCACAACCTCGACGATTGCGAGGAACCCATCGCCCGGCTCGCCATGCCGAGCGGGTTTCTGGAACCCGCCAGTTGGCTGCGTCTGCGAAACTTTCTCTCCTCCGTTCTGCGCCTGCGCCGCCAGTTGCAGGACGCGAAAGAGCGTTTCCCCCTCTGCTGGCAGGCCGCGGAACCGCTCGATCCCCTCCGGACCCTCTCGGCCCGTATCGCCGAAATCTTCGACCCGGAAGGCCAGGTCCGCGACGCGGCCAGCAGCGCCCTGCACAATTGCCGCACCCGGATCCGCCGCCTCGAAAAAGAAATCGAGAAAGTTTTCGACCGCATTCTGAACAAAATGCAGGGCAACGACGTCCTTCAGGATTTCTACTGGACCGAACGCGGCGGGCGGCGCGTCCTGCCCGTGCGCGCCGGGTCGCGCGGACGCCTGCCCGGCATCGTCCACGACTCGTCCAACTCGGGCGAGACCCTCTTCATTGAGCCGTTCGAGATCGTCGAGCCCTCCAACCATGTCGCCGAAGAGCGCATCCTCGAACAGGAAGAAATCGGTAAGATCCTCCAGGAACTGGGAAACGAAGCCCGGGTGGACCTTTACGCCCTCCAGACCGACCGCGAAATCCTCATCCAGTTCGACCTCTGGCACGCGCGCGCCCAGCTGGCCCACCGCCACAACCTGCACCGCCCCCATGTGGCGCCCGGCGAACCGCTCCAACTGGCCCTGACCCACCACCCGCTCCTCTACTTCAAGGCCCCGACCCAGAGTGTCCCCCTCAACATCCGGCTCGATACCCAGAACCGCGTGCTGGTCATCACCGGCCCCAACACCGGCGGCAAGACCACCGCCCTCAAGACCATCGGCCTGACCGCCTGCATGGTCCAGAGCGCCATCCCCGTCCCCGCCGCCGTGGACTCGCGCCTCCCCCTCTTCGGTCAGGTCCTCGCCGAAATGGGGGACGACCAGAGCGTCTCCGCCGGTCTGAGCACCTTCTCGGCCCACATCCGGCGCATCTCGTGGATCCTCCAGAACTGCGGGAAGAACGCCCTCGTCCTGCTCGACGAACTGGGCAAGGCCACCGACCCCATCCAGGCCGGCGCGCTCGGGCGGGCCATCCTCGAAGCGCTCACCAACCAGGGAGCCCTGACCCTCGTCACCACCCACTTGTCCACCCTGAAGGATTGGGCCCACGACTCACCCCACGGACGCAACGCCTCCTACCGTCTCGACCCACGGAGTCACCGTCCCCTTTACGAAATGCAACTCGACACCCCGGGCATCAGCGAGGCCTTCACCATCGCCCTGGCCGAGGGGCTCCCCCAGGCCATCGTGGACGCAGCCCTCGAACAACTGCCCAAGGCCGAACGCGACCTGTCGGACATGTTGCAGAAACTCCAGGAGAGCGAGCAGCGCCTCGAACGCGAGCGCGTCAAGGCCGAAGCCGCCCGACGCCGCGCCAACCACGAACGCGACGAACTCCACAAGGAGCGCCGCCAGGTCAACCGCGCCCAGCTCGAAGCGGAAAAAACCCTCGAGGGCGAATACAAGGCCCTGCTCGACCAGGCCCGACGCGACCTCGAAACCCGCATCGCCAACCTCCCCTCGCGCCAGGCCCTCGCCCAGGCCCGTACCGACCTGCAACGTGACCAGAAGGAATCCCAGGCCCGACTCGACACCCTCCTGCGCCGTGAGGAACGCATCCTCGCCTCGAGCAAACCGGTCGCCGAACGCCAGGAGGAAGGTCGTTTCGTCCCCACCGTGGGCGCCTGGGCGCTCATCGGCAAAGGGGAACAGCCGGGCAAGATCCTGAAAATTGACGAGTCGCGCCGCCAGGCCACGATCCTCCTCGGCGGTCTCGAAGTCCGCACGGCGCTCAAGGAACTCCACCGCGCCAAGGCCCCCGTCGAGGAACCCCAGCGCCTCTCCACCCTCCGGTACACAACCGGAATCACCCTCCAGGATGTTTTGCCCGAGATAGACCTGACCGGTCAGCGTGTCGAGGAGGCCCTCGAAAACCTCGACAAATACCTCGACCGCGCCATCCTCGCGCACCTCACCCAGGTCCGCGTCGTCCACGGGTTCGGAACCGGCGTCCTGCGGCGAGCCGTCGGGGAATTCCTCTCGACCCACCCCCTGATCCGATCCCACAAACTGGCCGAACCGCGCGAAGGGGGCCTGGCCGTCACCCTTGCGCAATTGAAATGAGAAAGAGGGACATCTTACGGGTCGCACAGGTCATATAAGTCGGATCGGTCGGATAGGTCCTATAAAACAAAAAAACAAACCGACCGCCCCCGACTCTCTTCCCTTTGTGTTTTCGTGTCTTCGTGTGATCCTGTTTTTCAGACCGACATCACCCCCAGGAACCCGATATGAACCTGACCCCGGACGAAAAAGACCGCCTCCTCCAGAAACTCAAAGAACGCATCGGCGCCCTCTCGCCCGAAGAACTCTCCCCCACGTCAACCGAATCGGTTCAATCTCCCACTCTTCCCGAATCTTCCAGATTTTCCGTACCTCCTGCATCTTCCGAATCCTCTGCGTCCCCCATGTCTCCCGAACCCTCCACTCCTCCCGAATCCCCCTCGAACGCCCCCTCCCCCCTCGACCTCGAAAAGGCGCGCCAGCAAATCCTCAAGCGCCTCCAGAACCAGCGCACCCCCACCCGCTCCCGCGCC
>DAOPYU010000036.1:0-16910 GCA_035353095.1 Candidatus Sumerlaeota bacterium
GGACGCTGCGGTGCCGACTCAGATCAAACGGTTTCAGCCGGCGATCGTGTCGCGTATCAAGATTCTGAGTCACCTGGACATTGCCGAGAAGCGCGTGCCGCAGGACGGACGTATCAAGATCCGCATGGAAAAAGGGGATGTGGACGTGCGTGTGTCGGTGATTCCGATGCTGCACGGCGAGGCCGTGGTGCTGCGTCTGTTGCGTCAGGATTCGACCAAGTACGGTCTGGGTGAGTTGAAACTGGGCGAGCGCGAGATGCGGCTTTTCCGCGGGGTGCTGAGTCTGCCCCACGGGATCATGCTGGTGACGGGGCCGACCGGGAGCGGCAAGACGACAACGCTCTATGCCGCGCTCACCGAGATCAACGATTCGGTGCGCAAGATCATCACCATTGAAGACCCGATCGAGTATAACTTGAAAGGGATCAATCAGATTCAGGTGTCCGAGAAGGCGGGTTTGACGTTCGGGCGCGGGCTGCGCGCCATTTTGCGTCACGACCCGGACGTGCTGCTGGTGGGCGAAATCCGCGATGCCGAGACGGCCCAGATTGCCGTGCAGGCCTCTTTGACGGGCCACCTGGTCTTCTCGACCCTCCACACCAACGATGCGCCGGGTGCGCTGACGCGTCTGGTGGACATGGGAGTGGAACCGTACCTGGTGGCGTCGTCGCTCGAGGCGGTGCTGGCGCAGCGACTGGTACGCGTGCTGTGCGAGAAGTGCAAGAAAGAGGACCATTCGCGGGCGGCGCAGGTGTTCCGGCGCAAGATCGGATTCCCCGAGGATACGCCCCTGTACCAGATGGAAGGGTGCGAGGAGTGCCGCAATACGGGGTATCGGGGGCGGCGGGGGGTTTTCGAAATGATGGAGATGGACGACGAGATCCGCGAGAAACTGATGGCGTCGGTTTCGTCGGTGACGATTCGCGAGGTGGCCAATCGTCATGGGTTGCGTTCACTGAGCGAGGATGGGTGGCGGGTGGTGGCCGAAGGCGCCACGACCGTGGATGAGGTGTTGCGTGTGACAAAGGATGCGCGGCTCAGCGGCGGGGTTTTCTTCTCGGAGGAAGAAGACTGACGCCGGGGGGGTGCGAATGGGACGGCAGGCCGTCCCATCAACTTGAACATCAGGAATTGGCAAAATCATGCCACTCTTTCAATACAGGGTCTTGCAGGCGGACGGAACGATTGCCGAGGGGCAATTCGAGGCGGCGAATCGCCAGGAGGCGTATCGCCAGATCGAGCACAACGGCTGGACGGCGCTGGGTCTGGCGGAGACGAAGACGGGCGCGTCCAAGTCCGGTCTGGCGGCGGCCGTTTCGAGTTTCAAGTGGCCCGGCAGCGGCAAGGTGCCCTACCGCTCGCTGGAGGATTTTACGCGCAACCTGGCCAACCTGCTGGCGGCGGGGGTGCCGCTGGCGCGGACGCTGCGCCTGCTGAGCCACGAGGCGAGCCATCCGGTGGCCCGGGAAAAGTGGCTGGCGATCCACGACATGGTGATCGAGGGATCGTCGCTGGCCAATGCGATGGCCAACCTGCCCGAGACGTTCCCGCGCATCTATGTGGCCATGGTGCAGGCGGGCGAGACGGGCGGCTTTCTCGACCTGGTGCTGGGGCAGATTGCCGACTTTCAGAGCCGCGAGAAGGAATTGAAGTCGAAGGTGATGACCGCGCTGATCTATCCGGCGGTGCTGGCGGGGTTGGCGGTGTGTGTGGTGTCGTTCCTGCTGGTCTTCTTTATCCCGAAATTCCAGACCATGTTTTCGGATTTTGGGGCGGCTTTGCCCGCCCTGACGCAGTTTATTGTGGCGGCCAGTAATGTCGCACGACATTACGGGTTCTTTGTGGTGGCGATTGTGGGCTCGATTGTCTATATGGTGCGTCGCTGGTTCAAGACGGAGGCCGGACGCCGGGTGTGGGAAGCCTGGGTCTTGCGTTTGCCGGTGATGGGCGCGGTCTCGGCGCGGTTTGCTCTGACGCGTTTCTGCCGCATGCTGGGGACGCTGATCGGGTCGGGGGTGCCGATGATTACGGCGTTGCGCGTCGCGCGCGAGTCGCTGGGCAATCAGATTCTGGTGGATACGGTCTCGAAGTCCATTGACCGGGTCCAGCAGGGCGAGCGACTTTCGGCCAGTCTGGCCGATTGCAAGGATCTCTTTCCCGGCTCGGTGATCGAGATGATCTCGATGGCCGAGGAGACGGCCCGCCTCGACAAGGAACTGGTCCGGCTGGCCGCGACGATGGAGACGGACCTGGATCGCCAGCTCAAGACCGCCGTGGCGCTGGCCGAGCCGGCCATGCTGGTGGTCATGGCGGCGGTCATCGGGTTGATTGTGGTGGGCATGGTGTTGCCAATCTTCACGATTCAGGATTATATTAAATGACTCGAACGGGCCTCCTTCAGGGGGCGTGCCCGTCTCCCGGCCTGGACCCGGGAAATCATTCTGGAAGTGTGGAACCCGGCCCGGTATTCGGGGCCGGAAAACCTGAGGGAGGTCAGACAATGCGACAGATGCGAAATGCGAGGAACTGGAGACTGAAAGGGAGCCGGAGCGCCTTCACGATGGTGGAATTGTTGCTGGTGCTGGTGATTCTGGCCACCCTGGCGGCGATCGTGGTGCCGAAGTTTGCCGGACGAACGGAAAAGGCCAAGATTACGGCCACCAAGACGGAAATCTCGGGGGTGGAATCGGCTCTCGATGCCTTCGAGGTGGACAATGGGTATTACCCGCAGGGACAGAATGGGCTCGATTCGTTGTTCAATCAGCCTTCCGACGCCAAGAACTGGAATGGACCGTACCTGAAGAAACCCATCATCAACGACGCGTGGGGCAACCCGTATTTCTACGAGTGTCCGGGACAGCGCAACGCGAATGGTTACGATCTTTACTCGTCCGGGCCGGATGGACAGGCTGGTTCCGCGGATGACATCACGAACTGGGATCAGGCGAAGTAACCATGTTTCGGACGCAGGGCGCCACCAGACCTGAAGGGTTCACGTTGGTTGAGCTGGTTGTCGTCATGGCCTTGCTCACCGCGCTGGTGGCGTATGCGACGCCGAGTCTGGCGCTCTTTTTCCGCGGGCGCGAGATGACCGAGGAGGCCCGGCGGTTTCTGGCGCTGACGCGCCTGGCGCGCAGCGAGGCCATCTCGCGTTCGGAACCGATGAAGGTCTGGGCCGACCCGGAATCCGGGAGTTATGGATTGGAACCGTATGGCGCGTTTTATACGGCTTCGAACGACTCGGGGGGGTACACCAAGGGCAAGCCGCTCGAGTTCGTCCTGCCCGACGGGCTCGATCTGGAGGTCAGCGCCTCGGACAGCGGCGACGGGCAGGAAGCGTCCATTATCTTCAACCCGGATGGTTCGCTCGACGATGTGAGCGCTCGAATCATCGGGTTCCGCAACCAGCGCGATGACGTCATTCGGGTGGTGCGTGCGCGACGGGGCGCGCAGTATCTGATCGAGTCGAAAACCGACGGTTCGGAGCAGCGATGATGATCCGGTCGGCCCAGCGCGGGTTCACGTTTGTCGAGATTCTGGTCGCCATGGTGTTCATGGCGATCCTGGTGCCCATCGCGGTGGAGGCGTTGCTCATCGCGAACCGGGCGGGCTCGGTGGCGCACCACAAGCGGCAGGCGGCTCTGCTGGCCAGTAACCTGCTGACCGAGATGGTGGTGACGGACGAGTGGGTCAACGGCCAGCGCAGTGGCGACCTGAGCGACCAGTACACGAATTACCGCTGGGAACTCGAGACCTCCTCGTGGTCCGAGGATTCGAATGCGAGTCTGGTGATCCTGACGATGCGGGTCTATTACACCGTGCAGGGGCAGGAATACTCGGTCAACGTCAGCACGCTGGCGCCCGAGGGGGGCAGTTCCTCCTCCGAGTCCGATTCGAGTTCGACGGGCTCATCAAGCAGTTCCGGGAGTGGCTCATCCTCATGACAAGGGTTCGGCACAGTGTCTGGTGTTTTTCGGTTCGTCCCCGGGGACGCGCTCAGGGGGGATTCACGCTGCTCGAGATCCTGGCCGGTTCGGCGATGCTGGCGGTGCTGGTGGTGGGGCTGGTCTCGGCCTTCTATTCCGCTATCAAAATGCGCGAGAAGACCAATGCGGCGCTCGACAAGGACCAGCCATTGCAGACCTGTCTGCAGGTGATGAAGCGCGATTTTACCTCGGCCATGCCGTCCAACGGACTCCTGAGTGGAACGTTCGTGGGGGAAAAGGGCGGCAACGGCGATTCCGAGTATGACCAGGTGGAGTTCAACACCGCGACGGGTCTTGTGAACAAATCCGCCCCGTGGGGGGACCTGTGCAAGGTCTCCTACACGCTGAAGAATGCGGACGATATTCTGAAGGATGACAGCAGTTTTGCGGCTTCGGAAACAAACGATGCGGACCTGACGGGCCCGAGCGAGTCCGAGTGGATTCAGGAAGAAGCGTCCAAGGGACTTTTCCTGGTGCGGACCCTCACGCGCAATCTCCTGCCGACCACGTCCGAAGACTCCAAGAGCGAGGTGTTGCTCTCGGGGATCGATACGCTCGAGTTCTCCTATTATGATGGGGAAGAGTGGGCGGAGTCCTGGGATTCGAGTTCGAACGAGAACGCCGTACCCAAGGCGATCAAAGCGCTGATCGTGTTTCGCGCGGATCGGGACAGTTCCGAGCCGGTGCATCCGGATGTCGAACTGGTGGTTGCGATGGGTCTTCAGCCGGTGCCTACCTCGACTTCTTCGTCCAGTTCCAGTTCGGGAGGTGGCAGTGCGACTCCGACTCCCGAGTCGGGAGGCGGAGGGGGTGGGGGCACTCCCGGAGGTCCGTCGGGAGGCGGTTCTGGTGGGGGAGGTGGAGGGCAATGAAGTCGGTTTTCTGTTTTTCCCGTTCCCGCCGCCACGGCGCTGCGCTGGCGCTGGTGCTCTGGATCTCGCTGGGGCTGGCCGGTATGGCGTTGTATTTCGGCCACGACATGTTGTTCGAGTATCGCGCTTCGGCCAACTTGCTGGGAATCTACCAGGCGGAGCGGATCCTCGAAGGAGCGCAGTGTTATATCTCGACGGTCCTGAAAAACAGGGAAACGGCCGGGATTCTGCCAATCCTGAATAATGAGTACTATGCCGACGATGTGCGGGTGGGCAATGAGGGGGCCTTCTGGATTGTCGGCCGGGCCAATACCGCCGAAACGGCCAGGACGGTGACGTATGGTCTGACTGACGAAGCCTCGAAACTCAATCTGAACACCGCGACTCAGGAGATGCTCGAGTTGCTGCCCAACATGACGACAGAACTGGCCGCGGCCATTATTGACTGGCGCGATTCCGACAGCGATGCGACGGACAACGGAGCGGAGTCCGACACCTATTCGCGCAAGGAACCGGCCTACCAGTGCAAGAACGCGAGTTTCGAAACGCCCGAGGAACTCCACCTGGTCAACGGCGCGACTCTGGATCTGCTCTATGGGGAAGACTCCAATTTCAACGGGATTCTCGACCCGTGGGAAGACGACTCGAACGAGACGCTCCCGGCAGACAACGGCAATGGCGAACTGGAACCGGGGTTGCTCGAGTACCTGACGGTCTGGAGTCGCGAGCCGACGACGGGTTCCGACGGTTCGACGGCCCGGACGGACATCAACGGGTCGGATGCGCAGCAGGCGTTGACGACCCTGCTGACCGAAAAGATCAGCGAAGAGCGGGCGTCGGCGATCATCCAGGCGGCCGGAGTCGGCACGACCCAGTTCACCAGTCTTCTGCAGTTTTGCAGCCTGGGCAAGATCACCGCGGCCGAGTATTTCAAGATCCACACGGAGATCACCCTGGGGACTGCCGAGCGCAAGGGTCTGGTCAATGTCAACACCGCCAGCGCGGCCGTTCTGGCCTGTATCCCCGGAATCGGGGAAACCTACGCGCAGAAACTGGTGTCGTACCGGGCGGGCCTGAAATCCACGACCAACAGCGGTTCGACTTCCTCGTCCGATTCCTCGGAGACGGGGTTGCCCTGGGTGCTCAACGTGCTCGATGGGGAGAACGCCCTGAAGGCGGGGCCGTACCTGACCGACCAGTCGTGGCAGATTTCCGCGGACGTGGTGGCCATCGGGGAAAACGGACGGGGGATGCGGCGCGCGTTCATGGTGTTCGATGCCACGGCGACCACGCCGAAACTGATTTACCAGCGGGACCGGACCGCGTGGGGATGGCCGCTTTCGAGCGAGGTCCGCACGCAGCTGGAATCTTCGAGTAATAACTGACGCAGTAAAGGACGGTCTGAATGAAACGCAAGGGACTCACTTCCCTCCTGGGCCTGGCTTTTGACGGCAGCCGCCTGACGGCCGCCCTCGCCCACCTGGGTGGCAAACAGGTACAGATCCGCCAGGTGCTCAACGCCCCTTTTGACCTGGATCCGCGCGCGACAGAACCGGAGTTGGTCGGGCTCGAGATCCGCAATCTCCTGCGTCAGGCCAATATCCGCGAGCGCCGGTGCGTGGTGTGTGTGCCCCTGTCGTGGACGCTTTCCATGCAGGTGGCCATTCCGGACCTGCCCGAGAATGAAGTGGCGAATTTTCTCGCGGTTCGGGCCGAGCGGGAATTGCCCTTCTCAAGTGGCGAACTGGTGACCGCCGCATCCCGGTTCCACCCGGATGAATTGACCCAGGCGGCCACGCTGGCGGCCATCCCGGCAAACCACTTGACGGCGCTGACGCGTGCGCTCAAGACGGCACGGTTGAAGGTGGTGACCATCACGCTGGGGGTGAGCAGCCTGCGCAGTGCGCCGGTAGAATCCAATCAGGGAATGCTGATGTTCCTGCTGGGGGATGCGGCGGTGGATCTGGCCGTGGTGTCCGGCGGGGGAGTGGCTTCCCTGCGGCAGATTGCGCCGGTTTCCGTGGATTCGGCACAGTCGTCCGCGGGGGGCAGCGCCGCGGCCCTGGCTCGCGAGTTGCGCATTACGTTGGGGCAGTTGTCCGAGAATATGCGTCAGGCGGTCCGCCGTGTCGAGGTTTACGGGACCGCGTCGAGTGTGGCGCCGGTGGTCGAGAATCTGCGGGAGCGCTTTGGGGGCAACTCGCTGGACATCGAGTCGGGACATTCGACTCTGGCCGATTCGATTCTGGACCAGACGCCGGGGGGCGCGTCGCTCGACAAGGCGCCCGCCGCTGCGGCGGCTGCGGCTCAGGTGTTGCTCGGGCAGCCTCTCCCGTTCGAGTTCGAGGTAGTGATGCGCTCGGCGGCCAAGGCTTTTTTCAACCGCGTGATGTCGCGCAAGACCCTGTGGTTCAGTTCGGCGGCGGTTTTGCTGGTGCTGGGGGCGTTCGGACTGATTATCCCGCAGAAGATGAAACTCGAGCGGCTGCGGACCGAATATACGAAGATCAGTCCGCAGGTCAAGAAAGTGGAGGCGCTGCGCGACCAGATCCGGGCTTTGAGTCCCTGGTTCTCGAACGATCCGGAAGTGCTTGAAATTGTCCGAGTGGTCAACGAGGCCTTCCCCCCGGAAGGCCCCATCTGGATCAGTCGGCTCGAGATTAAAAATTTCAATGCGGTGACGATTAGCGGCAAGGCGCAGTCGCGCGACGAGTGGATGGCCCTGAAGGACCGGCTGAGCCAGACGAAGGGCGTGACCCAGCTGACGAGCGACTCGCGTGATGCCTCGGGCAACGAGCCGCTCACCTTTGCCGTGGCATTCAAGTGGAATCCGAATCCGGGAGGCGCCAAATGAATTTCCAACACCGGGAAACACTCATGGCTCTGGTGGCGATCATCTGTTTTGTGTCGTTCGTGGGCGATCGTCTGATCCTGACGCCAGCCATCGAGGGATGGAAAGAGCGTTCCGCCGAGATTGACAAACTCGAGGGGGACATCGAGAAAGGCAAGCAACTGCTGGAACGGGAAGAGGGGTACAATCGCAGGTGGAAGGAAATGGTCCCCATGGCCTTTACGGAGAACAGCGCCGAGGCCGAAAGCAAACTGCTGGCGCTGGTGGACCAGTGGGGCAAGAACAGCGGATTGAAACTGACGGATCTCAAACCGCGCGTCCGAAAGGACAATAAGAACGGCGACCGGATGGAACTCACGGCGCTGGGCGAGGGGGGCATGAAGGAGATCGCGGGTTTTCTTTATGAACTCGAAACGTTCAAGCAGGCCCTGGCCCTCGAAAATGTTGAGATTGTCTCAAAGGACGACCGGGGCATGCAACTGACGCTCAATGTGCGCATCAGTGGGCCGCTTGGTATCAAGGTGATCGAAAAGAATCCCACCATTAAGGGAAAATCGGCCAAGACGGAAGTGGAACCGTAAGCAAAAGAAAGAACGGGCTGGGAATTCTCGGGCGGCGGTTGCGATGCCGCTTCAAAAGAAGGGAAACACGACAATGGAATGCCTCAGGGTGAAAAACAACACGCGTGCAAACGCCTCCTTCGGGCTTGTCTGCGGGATTTCGATCCCCAGGCTGGCTGTTCTGACGTTGATTCTGCTGTTGCTCCTGGTGGGGCTGGCGGCGGCGCAGGATCGTCAGCAACGGAGCAATCGCCAGCGGCGTACCGACCGCCAGGGGAATACGCGCACTAATCAACAGGGGAACAATACCCAACGCAACTCCCGTTCGGACTCCGCGGCCAAACCGGCGGCCACTGCGGCCAAATCGGCGGCCACCGCGGAGAATGTTCCCGCTCAGAAGACGGAGACTGCGCCGGGGACCGCGACTCCCACTTCCGCGCCGAACACGACGCCGGAACCCGCGGGGGGGAGCGAGGGAACTGTCAATCTGCCCGACACGTACAAGGTGATGTTCGACCGGAACATGTTCAGCCGGTACCGGACGGAGAAAAAAGCGTCCGATGGCGTTGCGAAAGAAGTCGTTCAAGCGCCCGCTCAAGAGTATATTGACCTGGTGGGTGCGCTTCTGGTGGATGATTTCACGATGATTTTCTTCGAGTCGTCGGACTCCAAATTCTCCGGAGCCTTTCTGGTCGGGGATGCCTTTGGGGATTGGACGATCGAAGAGGTCTCCACGGATGGGGTGGTTCTGAAGACCAAGGATAACAGCAAGACTGAACTGCCCGTGGGCCTGAGTCTGTGCCGGACGGGTCAGGAACAGTGGAAGGTCGAGTATCGCGAGCGTTCCTACCTCGGGTCGGGCGACAAGGGAGGCAAGCGATCCGGGTCGAACAACCGGGGCGAGGGCAATCGCAACGGCAACTGGGGAGGGGGAGACCAGAACCCGGGCGGCGGGGGACAGGACAACCACGACAACAACAATAATGACCGCGGAGATCGCGGGGGACATGATAACCACGACAATGGTGGCTCGGACAATCAGAATGGCGGAGGACAGAACAACCGGAGTGGAGAAATGCCGGCGGGGAATAACAATGCCGGGAATATGCCGGGTGGCGACATGGGGCCGGGCGGGATGATGGGAGGCCCCGGTGGAATGGCCGGAGGTCCCGGCGGAATGGCCGGGGGGCCGGGTGGAATGGGCGCTCCCGGTGGTGTGGGCGCTCCCGGTGGAATGGGCGCTCCTGGCGGCGGTATGGGCGGGCCGGGGGGAGGAACGGGTGGTCCAGCCGGAGGCGGAATGGGAGGCGGTCCTGGCGGCTCGGGTGGAATGAGTGGTGGCCCGGGAGGCTCTTCGGGTGGTCGGGGTGGAAACGGAGGGGGGCCGGGCGGCCCAATGGGTGGATAAGTGGACAATCAGGGGAGAGGTTCCCCGGAAACAGGATACCCAGTGACAATTGAAATAAAGTTCGGTCAGACAGCAAGGCGCAGAGAGGAGTAGAGAGATGGACAGCAGGAACTCGATCGGCAATAGAAAAGTCCGGGGGTGGACGCTCGGATTATTACTGGGTGCGGGCGCCTTGTTTCAAGTGACCAGCGGGTCGCAGGCGGCCGAGTCGGCCACGCCTCCAGGCGGTGGGGGAAAACCGGTGGCCGGGGCGGTGGTGGATCAATCCTCGACCGCAACCCTCAATCGGCAGACCCCGCCGGCGCAACCGGCCGCACCACAGGCCGCGCCGGTCCAGCCGGAAAAGGCGGCGGTTCCCACGCCGCAGCCGGGGAATGCGACGCCGCCGGTTCAACTGGCCCCGCCACAGGCCGCGCCGGTTCAGCCGGAAAAGGCGGCGGCCCCCACACCGACGCCGGCGCTGGCTCAGCCCGAGAAGGCGGCTTCTCCGACGCCCCTGCCCGAAAAGACGTTTCCAGAACGGGTGGACGACGGGGGAGCGGGACGCGCGGGAGGACGTGGAGAGAACAACCGGAACAACGACAATGCGAAACCGGCGTCCAACAAGAAGGAAAACGCCAAAGAGAATGGCGAGAAAGCCGCCGCGGGGAAGGATGAGGATGTCAAGATCCGGCTTAATTTCCGGGGCGCCGATCTGGATACGGTTTTGAATTACTTGAGTGAAGCGGCGGGATTCATCATCTCGCGCGAAGTGGATGTGAAGGGGAAGATTGACGTCTGGAGCGAACAGCCGATCAGTCGCGATGAGGCTCTGGAACTGCTCAATACGGTCTTGAACGTCAAGGGGTATGCGACCTCGCGCAACGGGCGGATTCTGCGGATCGTAAAGCGGGACGAGGCGAAGTTCGAGAACCTGCCGGTCCATATCGGGTCGGACCCCGAGCAGATTCCCGAGAGTGAGGAAATCGTCACGCAGATCATCCCGATCCGCAGCACCGATGCGACCAAACTGACGCAGACGCTCCAGCCGCTTCTGCCGGATTACTCCATCATGACGCCCAATGCCGGCAGTAATACGATTGTCTTGACGGACACGCAGATCAACATCCGGCGCATGTGCAAGATTATCAAGGGGCTCGACTCCACCGTTTCCAACATTCTCGATGTCAAGGTCTATCAGCTCAAGAATGCGGATGCTACCGCCGTGGCCAGCATGATCGAGAAAGTCCTCCAACCGCCGACATCGAGCGGGAGCGGCAGTAGTGGGGATCGTCGTGGTGGAGGCGGCCCGGGTGAATTCTTCATGCGGATGCGGGGCGGTTTTGGGGGCGGGGGAGATCAGCAAGGTGGGGACAACGCGAGCAGCGAGGCGCGCAGCGCCGCCTCCAAGATTGTGGCCTTGCCTGACACGCGGACCAATTCCGTCGTTGTCAACGCGCCCGCCGAAACGCACGCGGCGATTCAGGCCCTGGTGAATCAGATCGATACGATGGCGCAGGATGTGACCAACCTGCGTGTTTTCCCGTTGCAATACGCCGATTCCGAGACGTTGGCCAAGACCTTGACTTCTCTGTTTACCGCCAACAGTACCTCGTCCAACCAGAATCAACAGGGGATGGGGGGCGGGCGGATGCCGCCGTGGATGCGTCAGCCCGAAACGCAGAGCGATTCCAGCAAGAGCGATCGAGCCGTCCTGGAAGCCAAGGTGACGATCGTAGCCGAGGTTCAAACCAACTCGCTGATCGTCAGCGCTTCTGAAAGCTCAATGTCGGCGGTGGAAACCCTGATTAAGAAATTCGATACGCCCCCGAACGGCGTGACCGACGTCCGGATCTATAAACTGCAGTACGCCGACAGCGAAGAGCTGGCCTCGACGCTCAGTTCCCTCTTTCAGGCGCGCACGACCGGTTCGTCGAGTACCTCGCGCAACAATAATATGGGGTTTGGCGGGGGGATGTTTGGAGGCGGGATGTTTGGGGGGATGCAGGGCCGTAACAATCAGTCTTCTTCCACCAGCAAGTCGGACCGCCAGAAACAGACCGAACAGATCAATGTGGTGGCCGAGGCGCAGACTAATTCGCTGATCGTGGAAGCGGCCGAGGATTCCTTCCCGCTGGTCGAGAAACTCATCCGTCAGTTTGACACGAAGTCGGACCAGATCACCGAGACTCAGATGTTCCCGCTGCAATACGCCGATGCCACGGAACTGGCCAATACGCTGATGAATGTGTTCAACGAACAGTCTTCGGGGTATTCGTCTTCCGGGAACCGTTCGTCTTCCGGGAACCGTTCGTCGTCGTATGGCACGCGCAACAGCATGTCTTCTTTCAACAGCGGCAACCGCCGTTCGTCGTATGGGGGCATGAGTTCTTCCTCCTCGACACGTCGCGGGACCCAGGAACAGACGGTGATCATTGTGGCCGATGAACGGACCAATTCCGTCATCGCCAATGCGGCCGCGGACACCATGAAGGAAATCGCCCAGATGATTGCGAAACTCGACGCAAACCCGGCGCGCGATCAGAAGGTGTTCGTCTATAAGCCCCGGAATGCCAATCCGACGGAGGTTCAGACGATTATCCAGAACATGTTCCCGACGACGACGTCGAACAGCAGTTCCAGCAATCGTTCCTCCACCAACCGGAATTCCTCGTCCTCGTCGTCGTCAAATCGAAACAACAGCAGTAGTTCGAACCGCAGCGGCAGTTCGAGCCGCAGTTCGGGTAGCAGCAGCGGCTTCGGCGGCAGCAGCAGCAGCGGTTTTGGCGGCAGCAGTAGCGGTTTCGGTTTCTGAAACAGGGCAGCAGCGGTTCATTTTTGACAGAGCGGCATGGTTCTGGAACCGTGACTCGCAGGAAAGGCAAGACTACTCATGAAACGCTTTTTGAATACCTTGATCTTGTCGGCGGCCTTGTCCGCTGTGGCCTTTGCGCCAGGTTATGCAGTGACCCAGGAAGAGCCGCCCGTTTCGCCCAATGGCGGGCCGGAACAGATGGCGGTGGACCCCCAGCAGGGGGACAACGGTCAGGCGGGGGCACCCGAGAGTGGGGTCGCGGTGGGCAGCCGCAATGCGGCCGGCGGGCGCCGCGAGAGGGGAAGCGCCTACGGCGGGCAGGTGGGGGAGGCCCGGGTGGAAGTGGACTCTCAGACGGGCTCGCTGATCGTCATTACGGACGATGAGACCAATGAGCGCATCAAGCGCGTGATCGAGAGTCTCGACGAGCCGGTTCAGCAGGTGCTCATCAAGGTGCTCTTCCTCGAAATCACGCACAACGACGATCTCGATCTGGGGGCGGAGTTCACACTCACCAAACAAAAGACGGCCTCGGATGGAACGGTGGACATGAAGAAAGTCTATTCGTCGCTCTTTGGCGTGTCGAGTCTGACCAATGGGGCCAAATTCGCCCTCCTGGACGACGATCTCGAGATGACCATTCGGGCCCTGGCCGAAACGGGCAAACTCGAGGTGCTCTCGCGGCCTTCGATCATGGCCAAGAACAACGAAGCCGCGATCATCACGGTGGGCAATGAGGTGCCGCGCATCACCAACAGCCGCGTGACCCAGGATGCCCAGACCATCAATACCGTGGAATACACCGACATCGGGATCATCCTCGATGTGACGCCGCGCATCTCGCCCGACGGCAAGCGGGTTGAAATGACGCTGGCGCCGGAAATCTCGACCATGACGGGCAAGACGGTCAAGATCTCGGATACCATTGACGCGCCCGTCTATGCCAAACGCTCCGCCGAGACGTGCGTCGTGGTGCCCAATGGCAAAACGGTGGTGATCGGCGGTCTGATGGAAAATCAGGAGACGGAAACCACCCAGAAGGTGCCGGTCCTGGGCGATATCTGGCTGCTGGGGTCGCTCTTCAAGCGTTCCGTCAAGACCAAGGCGAAGACCGAACTGCTGATTTTCCTCACGCCGGAAGTGGTCGCGACGGACAGCAGCATGCAGGCGATGACGGATCGGGAGTACAGTGAATCGGACGTGGCGCGCCGTGCTGTCCCTCCGCAGGCCCTGCATCGGTATATCAAGGGGGTGGATGAAAAAACTGGACAAGAGGCTGGGGATGCGAGTAATTCTGAAGCGGGTAGCCAGCCAGCAGAACCGAAAGCGCTCGAGCCAATCGTAATTGGAAAAATGAAGAAGAAGACGGAACCCGCATCCGAGGGACAGCCGCCTGCCGCGCCTGCGCCGCAGGAGACCCCCCAGAAGTCGGGTGAGGCTCCGTTGGCTGAGAAGAAATAAATGCGAACTGGGGTGAGGAAACCATCTCAGCAGGGAGAGGGAGCGAATACGATGGGCAACAAACGCCAACTTGGGGTTTATATCCTTCTCGCAGTGGGGTGGGTCACGATTTGTGCGTGGCAGGGGATCGAACACAAGCGGGCTGCGGAAGCCCGCCGGCAGGCCCTGCTGGACCGCTCGGACACGATGTCGCGGGCGATGGGGGCCATCATTCGGACGGCCAGTCAGTTCCCGGTGAATGTCTTCTCGCGCAACTGGATGGAGGCCGCGCTGAAGGATCTCATCGAGAAGCCCTCCGAGGTTCTTTCCATTTCGCTGCTGAATAAGGAGGGGAGCGTGGTGGCTTCCGCGGGAACCCCTCCGTTCGAGGATCTTGGCAACCTGAAAGTGGATGAAACTCTCTGGGGCCCCAAGACGCTGGCGGTGGTCAATGTGGTGGATCTGGGGCGGGCGGAATTCGGGCCCGACATGTCCCGCAAGGCGCTGGTGGTGGATCAGCCTCAGTTCGGTCCCCCGCCGGGACGAAATGATGAAAACACCTCGGGAACGCAAAAGCGGTGGGACCGTCCCAATGATGAACGGACGAGTGGGACGGAGCGAAACCGTCCCGGGGGGCGGCGTGATCAGGGCCCCGGGGGGCCTCCCCCCGATTTCCGGTCTCCGGAAGGGGAACCACCCCCGCCTCCTCCTCAATCAGCGGATACGGGCGATTCACAGAAAGGCGAGCGGCGTGACGGCAGACGCGAGGAATCGCGTGCCGGGTGGAAACATGAGGGCGCCCCGCCCCGCTGGGCCTGGTGGGGGGGACGGAGTCACGAAGAGTTCGAAAAAATCGTGCGTGACAAGGGCCTGCACCGCTTTGTCATCTTCATGTCCACCGAGGATCTCGACAAGGAGATCGGTTCCGACCTCCAGATGCGCCTGATTGTTTGTGTTTTCACCCTGGTGGCCTCCCTGGGGCTGGGCAGCGCGTGGCGGGGGGTCGAACGCTCGACGGAACTGAACCTGCGCCTGGCGCGCGCCCGGCAGGCGAACGTCTATCTGCGCGAGAAGAACGTGGCGGCCGCAGGTCTGGCTCACGAAACGCGCAACCCGCTCAATATCGTCCGCGGCCTGGCCCAGATGATCTCGAAGTCGCCGGAGGCCAGCGCGACGATCCGGCAGAAAACCACCGAACTCATCGAGGAGGTGGACCGGGTGACCAGCCGCCTCAACGAGTTCATTGATTACTCCAAGCCGCGCGAGCCCAAACCCATTCCGACGGATCTCAACGCCCTGGTGCGCGACGTCGAGCGGATGCTCGAGAGTGATTTCGAGGACAAGCACATCCAGTTCACGTCCGAGATGCCTCCTCTGACCATTCAGGCCGATGAGGCGCTGTTGCGCCAGGTGATCTTCAACCTGCTCATCAACTCCGCCCAGGCGGTCTCCAACGAAGGGCATATTGCGGTGGTGGGGTGGGCCGACAAGGAAAAACAGGTTTTCATCGAGGTCCGGGACGATGGTCCCGGGGTCCCCTCCGAAAACCGGGAAGAGATTTTCCGCCCCTATTTCACGACCAGCGCACAGGGCACCGGTCTGGGACTGGCGGTTGTGTGGCAGATTTGTCTGGCGCATGAGTGGGAGATTGCCTATGTTGACTCGGAACGAGGAGGCGCCACGTTCCGCATCAGTGGCATGAAACTCGCCGAGACCGCGTAGGACTTGTTATGAACAACAACCAGAATTCGCAGAATTCGGCATCCCCCACCCGTCCCCGAATTCTGGTGGTGGACGACGACGCCGGGCAACGGAGCCTGTTGCGTTCCTTTCTCGGGGGACAGAATTTAGATCTTGTCTTTGCCGCCTCGGGCGAAGAGGCGCTTGTGGTGCTCGACGCGCAACCGGTCCAGATGATGATTTCCGATGTGCGCATGCCCGGGATGTCCGGGCTCGAGACGCTTCGACGCGCGCGCCAGGAAAACGCAGTAATACCGGTCCTGCTGGTCACCGCATATGCGGACATCCGCGAAGCTGTCGGCGCGATGCGCGACGGTGCGGTGAATTACATGGCCAAGCCGATCGACCTGGACGAACTGCTGCGCATTGTTCAGCAGGCGACCGGCATGCGCCAGGAAGCGATCAAGTTCGCGCTCGGACGCGAACTGCCCCCGCACGTGGTGGCGGAAAGCCCACTGATTCGCGCAGTCTTCCACGATGCTTCGCTTATCGCCTCCTCGGACAGCCGGGTGCTCATAACCGGCGAGAGCGGTGTAGGCAAGGAAGTGGTCGCTGAAGTCCTGCATGGGTGGAGCCAGCGCGCAAATGGCCCCCTGGTGAAAGTTAACTGCGCGGCCATTCCGGAAAACCTCCTGGAGAGTGAGTTGTTCGGCCATGAAAAGGGAGCTTTTACCGGAGCAGTAGCGCAACGAATAGGAAGATTCGAAGCCGCAAAAGGTGGAACGATCTTCCTGGACGAAATCGCGGACATGTCCCCCCCGCTCCAGGCCAAGCTGCTCCGAGTAACCCAGGAAGGGCGTTTCAATCGCGTGGGTTCCAGCGTCGAGCTTAAGACCGACGCGCGCATTCTCGCTGCAACAAACCGCAACCTCGAAGACGAGGTCAAGGCAGGCCGTTTTCGCGAGGACCTGTTCTACAGGCTCAACGTCGTGGAACTGAATATTCCGCCCCTGCGCGAGCGTCCCGAGGATATCCTTCCGCTCGCCAATGCATTCATCACCAAGCTCACAAATGGGAAGGCCAGATTTGCCACCGCGGTGCATGACTGCCTGACCCGCTACTCGTGGCCGGGGAACGTTCGCGAGCTGCATAATGCAATGGAACGGGCTGCGTTGCTTTCCCAGGGCGACCTGATCCTGCCGGAACACCTGCCGGCAAGAATCGGCATGTTCGCGCCCTCTGCCGCAAAGCCTGCCACAACCGAAGGGCAGCTTGAGGAAATCGAGCGGGAAGCGATATTCCAGGCTCTTAAGCAGCAC
>DAOPYU010000037.1:0-16895 GCA_035353095.1 Candidatus Sumerlaeota bacterium
TGCATCTTTTCCGTTGATCGAGAAACGCGGAACAATGGATAATGGACAATGGAAAATTGACAATTGATAATTGATAATGAACTTCTTCCGAACAGGATGCATCTTTCCCGTTGTCCGAGAAAAAGCGGGATCATGGATAATGGACAATTGAGAATGAACTTCTTCTGAACAGGATGCTTTTTCCTGTTGTCCAGAATAATTGACAACCGGCAACGAACCCCTTCCCGGTAACGTCCCTTGACTCAGGGGCTCGTTCATTATCCATTGTCAATTATCCATTATCAATTCCCTTTCCCCTTTCCCCTTCTCACAAATCCGGGAACGACGGCGAGTGGATGGTCCCGGTCTTGGGATCGTAATTCCAAGTGCCGGTGATGGGGTCTTTGGCCTTCAGGACTCCATCTTCAAAGGCTTCGGTGAGCGGGTTGGGGTAACGTCCGTTTTCAGTGTAAAACTTGTCAATGGTGGTACGCATGAAGGGCAGGAAGTTGGTGACCAGTTTTTCCCGCGCCTGCCGGGAGGAGAGGACCACGAACTTTTCCTGAAGAAGCCGGGCGTAATCTGCCGAAGCCACGTCCTGCCGGGCGAAATAGAAATCGTTCTCCTCGGGGGCCTTGTACGGGGAAACCGGAATGCCCGAACAGGACGTGACACAGGCGGCGATGATCGTGTCGGCCAGGTCGGTGAAGGACAGTTCCGGGTTCTTCTTCTGTTGTTCCTCATAGAGCCGGTAGAGGTTGGCGGGATCGAGGAACCGTCGCAGTTTCGGGTAATCGCAGGACCGATAGTCTTTCAGGTAGCCGGCTTTTTCGAGTTCCTGAAGGCTGGATGCCGGCTGTTTCCCGTGGTCCTCATAGTAACGGGCCGCCGCCAGGTTCAGGTTGTTGAGGTACCAGAGGTCCGAGATTTTCTGCAGATTGATCAGGGCAATTTCCTGCATGGTGACATTTTCGGAGTCGGAGGGCCGCCCGGTGAGCGCCTCGAGTTCGATGTACTGGAGGTACTGACGGACCCGCATCGGAATGGCGGTTTCGAAACGTTCGAGTCCGGACAGGATATCTGTGACCCAACTGGTGACATAACTGGGACAGTCGGGGGTTTTCTGGCACAGGTGGCACCAGAGAAGCGCCAGGGGCTTATCTTCAAGACGCCAGTTGGCCATGTAGGCGATCTTGTAGGGGATTTTGTAGGTGCCGGAGTTTTGTCCGTAACCTTCCTTGAGGAAGTCAATGGCGCGTCGGGTGGCATTGCCCTCATCCATGACGTCGGCGCCGAATTCATAGACATGGATGAAATGGGGGTCGAGCTCGGTGATGGCGCCAAAGAAGTTAAAAACCGGGTCATAGGATTCGGACGGCGCGTTGTAGTGGGCGCCGAACGCCTGAACGGCGCGCAGGTAGAGGAAGTCGGCCATGAGCATGTCCTGGCCGAACGTCAGGGCGCGGGCAAACTCGCGGCGGGGCAGGAAGAGATTGTCCTGATAGATCGTATAGGCCATGATCTGGCGGCTGCGTCCCTGTTGCAACCCGAATGACACGGCGACGAAAAAGATCAGCAGAAGGGCGAAAAACACCTTGGGGACCCAGCTGGAGCGGACGGGCGCAGCCAGGTCTTCCTGTTCGGACAGGAAGGGCAAGTCGGGTTGCCCGGGCGTGGGAGTGTCTTGTGTTTCGGAAGCCATGCGGTCACCGTCCCCTTTCTGAGTGTTTCCGGATTGTCTTCCGGCCTCCGGGCTACTTGAAATTCCGCTTGCTGAAAATCCAGACCGACAGCATCAGGATCATGCCGGTGTGACAGAACGCGTAGAGAATCGGATAACGCCAGACGGTGATCAGCTCCTTGTGGATCACATCGGAGCTGAGGTCGAGCCCATCGAGATTGGGAACCGCGAGTGAGACGAAGTGGACGAAATAGATCGTCGCCTGCTTGGCGAGGGGCAGGTCGGAAATCTGGTGGACATTGAAGGTTTCCATCGCCTTTTCCCCCAGACTCCGGGCCAGGCGCATCAGGTCTTCGGCCATTGTGCCGGCGATGTAGGTCATGACGGTGAAAACGGCGCTGAGCGTAGGAGTCGAGAAGGAGGAGAACAGGATGGCGTAGGCGGTGATGATCATCAACTGGAGGCAGATCATGCCGACCTGAGCCAGAAGGTTGAGCGAGACATGCGGACTGGCGAACCCGAAAAAGTTCTGGAACCCGTACAGGATACCCTGGCCGGCGGTGGAGAGGAAGAACTGAAAGCGCAGCCAGTTGACGTTGGCCCCCACCGGCACCGCCTGGTAGAACTTGATGAGCGCATCCTCGCTGTTCATCATCTGGTAGTTGAGTTCGATGAAGAACAGCAGCGCCATGACCGCGATATTGACATAAATGGTCAGCAGCAGCCCGAAGTATTTACCCAGCAGAAACTGGTAACGGTGGACGGGCTTCGAAACGATGGTGTAGATCGTTTTGCGCTCGAGTTCGTTATAGACAAGGGAGATGCCGACAAAGACGGCCATCAGGAATCCGAAGAAACTGATGCAGCCCAACCCCAGGTCGGTCACGATACGACGGTGCTCGGCCACGGCGAGTTCCTTGACGATGCCCGAGGCCAGGATCATGATGAGCGAGAAGAAGAGAATAAAGTAGAGGATGCGGTTTCGCACCGCCTCGCGGAAGGTGTTGTAGGCGATATTGCCCGCGCGGCCCACAATGATGCTGAAGAGAACCGAGGCGACAATGACAAAGCTGAGGGCGTCGGAACCGGCGTTGATCCATGCCTGCTCGGTCGAGAGGCGCGGCGTCAGTTCGTCGGGGGTTTGCAGGGGGCCGACAAATTGAGCGGGAGTGGGCAGGGGCGGCCCCGATTCACTCACCTCCTTGAAGTCGTTGACGGCGATGGGCCGAAAGACCACAAAGAGGAGCAGGGCGCCGAGAAGCAGCGACACGAAGCGGTCGCGCAGGCGGGCGGTTTCCATGGGCGCCAGCGAAGAGATCGTTGTGCTCATTTCCCCTCTCCTTTCACTTGACGGATGAAGTATTGTTCGAGGGTTTCGGTCCGCGGGGTCAGGCTGACAATCTTGCCGCCCGTCTCGACCGTCCGGGCAATGGCCGCCTGCACGTCGGTTTCCTCCTTGAGGATCAGGAGCGTCTGCATGTCGGAATTCAGGACGCTTTCAGCCACCCCCTCGAAGGCCTGCAGGGTCTCGTGCGAAACGCCTTCCACCACCAGTTCATACTGGAGCACGCGAGTCGAGAGCAGTTCGCTCATCGAGCCGCAGTCGATGAGTTTTCCCTTGAAGAGAATCCCCACGCGGTCGCAGATCATCTCGGCGTCCGAGAGGATGTGCGAGGAAAAGAGAACCGTGCGGCCCTCCTTGCGCAGGCGCAGGATGATGTCGCGCACTTCCTTGCGCCCGAGCGGGTCAAGGCCCGACTGGGGCTCGTCGAGGATGACGAGGCGCGGGTCGTTCAGCAGGGCCTGCGCCAGCCCGATGCGCTGGTTCATTCCCTTCGAATACCCCTTGAGGGGCAGGTTGGCGGCGTGGCTCAGGCCCACCAGGTCGAGCAGTTCCTCGATGCGGGTACGCAGGAGGCGGTGGGGCATGTCGTAAAGCCGTCCGTAGAATTCGAGGAATTCCCACCCCTTGAGGTAATCGTAGAAGTAGGGATTTTCGGGGAGGAAGCCGATGCGGCGCTTGACCTCGAGGTCGCCCAGGGGGCGTCCGAAGAGGCGCGCCTGTCCCTCTGTGGCGAAGTGGATGCCCATGAGGATCTTGATCGTGGTGGTCTTGCCTGCGCCGTTCGGCCCGAGCAGGCCGAAGATTTCCCCCTGCTCGACGGCCAGGGTCAGGTCTTTCAACGCGTCCACCTGGCGGTCGCGCAAGCGGATCTTGAGGCGTCCGTACTCGACCCCCAGAACGTCCTGGACGTAGGTTTTCGAGAGATTGAAGGTTTCAACGACTTTCATCGCTCACTCTTTTCTCCTTGCCGAGGATAGCGGAGCGCATCGGTTGTTGGGGACGGATGGAACGCGCTTACCCGCCCCCCCCGTTCCGCGCACAGGCCGACAGGTACGTCCCCTTCTTTTTACCGCTTCAACTCCTGATCTGTCAAGGGGGGACATGGGAAACATTCCTTCCGTTCAGGCAGGTACTCCGCCACTTGTCTTGGATGAAAAGAGGATGATCGAGAGAAAGTCCCGACACCCCGGTGAGATGGACCTTTCCGCATTCTTCCCGATCGGCAACGTCTTTTGCCGCGTTTTCAGGCGTCTCTTTTCAGCCTCCCGGGGGACACTCCCGAGAGGCTGAGCGTTCAACACTCTCGTCGTTCCTTTTTTTGCAGGGGATGAAAGGTTCTCCCTGTCCCCCGTCCCGTGTACAAACCAAAAGATATGTACGCTTTCTGCTGTTCAAATCCGGGTTTTGTCACGTTTTGTCACAGGGATGCTCCCTTCTGTTGACAGAGGGGGGGGGGCTGTGTACAATGGCGACGTTGAGTTCTGTTTATTTTTGCCTTTTGACAATATCGGGATTGCTCTGTCGCCTGACGGAAGGAGAGGAGATGGATATTCAGCGCGAGTTGCTCGACACCGTCTTGCGGGCCGATCAGGCTGGCGCCAATGCCCTGCTGGACGCCTGGGCGGCGGAGCATGGCTATGGACGTCTGCTCGTGGATGTGGTCGAACCGATGCTGGAGTACGTGGGACGCACTTACATGGATTCGCAGTCGGTCACGCTGGCGCAGGCGTATGTGGCCGGGATGATCGCCGAGGACGCCCTGAACAAGATGGTGGCGCAGAATCGTCGCGGCCAGGCCGAGAACGTCTCACCCAGAGGACCGGTCGTGATTGGCAATATTGAAGAGGACTTTCACGCGTTGGGACGGCGGATGGTGGGGACTTTCCTGACCGCCGAGGGGTGGCAGGTTCACGATCTGGGCAATGATGTGTCGGCCCAACAGTTTGTGGACAAGGCGCAGGAGGTCGGGGCGCGGGTCATCGGGGTGTCGGCCATGATGACCACGACGGCCCGTAACATCGGCCATCTGCGCGCGGAGATTGACCGGCGGGGGCTGACGGGGCGGATTCAACTGGCGGTGGGAGGAGCCATCTTCGTTCTCTGTCCCGAACTGGTTCAGGAAGTGGGCGGAGACGGAACCGCCCAGAATGCGCTGGGGGCGACTCGGCTCTTCGAGCAGCTCTGGCAGCGATCCCTCGAGAGGGAGGCGGGCGCATGAACGGTATCGAGCGAGTCCAGGCCACCCTGACGGGACAGGCGGTGGACCGGCGCGCGGTGGCGCCGGTGTTGAGTCTTTATGGCGCTCGATTGACGGGGTGTCCGCTGGACCGCTACTACACCGACTCGGAGTTCTATGCGCGCGGACAGGCGGCGGTCGCGGACCTGTTTCAGCCCGACCTGCTTTTCTCGTCCTTTTCGTTTGCCTCTGTGGGCGCCGCTTTCGGGGGGAACCTGTTTTTTTCCGGGAATCAGGCGCCCAATCTCCGGCGCCCGGCCATTCTATCGCCGGAAGAGTGGGACACCCTGGTCTGGCCGCGTCACGACACGAACCCGCACCTGCTCTATTTCCAGGAGACCATCCAGCGGCTGGTTGAGGCTCACGGTTCCGAAGTGCTGGTCGCCGCGCCGGTGGTGCCTCCGTTCGATGTGCCGACACTCGTCATGGGGATCGAGGGGTGGCTGCGGCTGGTCCTGACCGACCGCAGCCGGGCTCGAGGGGTGTTGGAGAAATGTGTCCCGTTCTTTGTCGAAATGGCCAATTCATATTTCGAGGCAGGGGCGGCCTGTGTCGTGGCGCCGTGCGGATTCATGTCGCCGTCGGTGGTGACCCGAGACATTGCGGAGCATTTCTCCCGGCCCGCGCTGGCGGCCGCGTTGCCTCAGTTGAAAGGGCCGATCGTCCTGCACCATGTGGGAGCGCCGATGCTGGCACATCTGGATCTGCTGACCGGTCTGCCTTCGACTCTTGGCCTGGCCGTGGATCGGCAGGACGATCTGGATCAGGCCCGCGCCATCGCCGGTCCCGACCTGACGATTTTCGGTGGACCTTCCGTTTTCCGGATGCCGGGGTACACCGCCAGTGAAATCGAGGCCGACTGCCGCGCGTTGCTCGAGAACCGCCGGCAGGACGCGCGTTTCATCCTCTGTACGGCGGGTCCGGATGTGCCCTGGGAGACGCCGCCCGAGAACATTCAGGCCCTGCGGCGCACGGCCGAGTCCTTTTCGGGAAGGTCGGTACCCGCGTGAGTCCTCGATCCGCCAATACCGTCTCGATCATCTGTTGTTCCATTTTCAAGGCGGAACTGAACGCCTTGTCTGCGTCACATTGGCCCCGCCATACGATCCATGTTGTGGATTCGATTCTTCACATGCGGCCCCAGAAACTGTCCGAGAAACTCGTGGCGCTGGTGGAGAAGGAGCAACGCTCCCGGAAAAAGATCCTGCTGATCTATGGGGATTGCTGTTCCGTCATCACCAGTCTCGAGGCGCGTCCCGGGGTGGTTCGGACGCGGGGTCACAATTGCTGTTACCTGTTGCTGGGGCTTGATCGTTACCGCCAACTCTCGCACGAGGGCGCCTTTTTCATCCTGCCCGAATGGATCCATCGCTGGCAGGAGGTTTTTCGCGATGAATTGGGACTGGACCACGAGCACGCGGTCCTGTTCATGGGCGAAATGCACCGAAAACTGGTGTACCTGGATACGGGCGTCATTCCGGTTCCCCTCGACCTTTTGCGCGATTGTGCGACCTATTGCGGCCTGCCTTTCGAGGTTCTCCCCACCCCCCTTGACACGTTCAGAGAGGCTATCGAGACGGCGTTGAGCCGGCTGGAAACGAGTGAAGGACCCCTTTGATGTTGGACTCCTTTCGCCACGATCCGGCTTTCTCGCTCATGACCCTGCACCTGATGAGTAACGTGCTGAGCCATGCCGACAAGCCGAGCGACCTGGGGGAGTACCTGACCGAGGAGATCCAGGAACTCATTGGCGCACGCTGCGTTCTGATTATCCAGCATCCCCACGTCTGCCCGGGCGATCGGCACCGGATTGTGGCGGTGAAACCGTCGCGTCGCCGGGAGTGGGCGGAATCCCCCACCGCCCACCGGTTGTACAATCAGGTTTGCAGCCTCTCGGCGCCCCAGGTCTGGCATGAGGACGATCCCTCCGAGACCGCCGAACTGCTGCGCCGCGAAGGGTTCTCTTCTTCTCTGACCATTCCTTTGAGTGTGGGGACGTTCCGGGTCGGCTCGTTGCTCGTTCTGGGTATGCCGGACGAAACGCATCTGGAGTCGGAAATCCACCTGCTCACGGCGCTCTCGACCCTGGTGGCGCTGGTGCTGCGCAACGCTTTTCTCTATATGGAACAGGAGCGCATTATTCAGGAACGTACCGTGGACCTGAAGAAAGCCAATGAGCGGCTCCGGCACGAACTCGACGAGCGCATCCGGATCGAGGAACACCTCACTCAGGCGCGCAAGATGGAATCCATCGGGCGGCTGGCGGGGGGCGTGGCCCACGATTTCAACAATATCCTGGCTGTGATCCTCGGGCATGGGGAGTTGATGATGGAGGATCTGCCCGAGGGTTCTCCCCTGCGCGCCGACCTGATCAACATGCTCAAGGCGGGGGAACGAGCCCGGGATCTCACCCGCCAGCTTCTGGCTTTCGGGCGCAAGCAGGTTCTCAATGTGCGGACGCTGGACTTGAATCCGGCCGTCCAGGAAGTGGGGGGGATGATTCAGCGCCTTCTGGGCGAAGACATCGAGATCCGCCTGTGCCTGGGCGCCAACACCGGCTTTGTCAAGGCCGATCAGTCACAACTCCACCAGGTGCTCATGAACCTGTGCCTGAATGCGCGTGACGCCATGCCCGGCGGGGGGGTCCTGACGATCGAGACGCGCAAGGTCCAGATTGATGAGGACTTTACCGCCGAGCATTCGAGCCTGGCGCCCGGTTCCTATGTGCTGCTGCAGGTCAATGATACCGGCACCGGCATGGATGACAACACCCTCCAGCAGGTCTTCGATCCCTTCTTTACCACCAAGGAAATGGGGAAAGGGACGGGGTTGGGACTGGCCACCGTGTATGGGATTGTGAAGCAGCACGGCGGGGAGATTCTGGTCTCGAGCGAGCCCGGCCAGGGCACGACGTTCCAGGTGTACCTGCCTTCGGCCTCCGAGACGTCTCCGGGCTCGGGGGCGGCGAGCGCCAACACGCCCCTGACGGGCCAGGGCGAAACCGTGCTCGTGGCCGAAGACAATCCCCACGTGCGCAAACTCGCCGCCATGATGCTCAAACGCCTGGGGTATCGGGTCCTGGAGTCCGAAAGCGTGTCGGAATGCCTCGAAATGGCCTCGACGGCCCCCCACCTCGACCTGCTGTTGACCGACGTCGTCATGCCGGGCATGAACGGTCTCCAACTTTCGGAACGCATTCGGGCGTTCCGACCGGAAATCCGGACCCTCTTCATGTCTGGATATACCGATGAGGTGCTCGGTCACCACGGCGTGCTTCAGGGAAATGTTCACTTTCTCACCAAACCGTTCACCGAGAAGAGCCTGAGCCGAAAGGTCCAGGAGGCGCTTCGGGGACAGGCGCAGTCGGCTGGCTCCTGAAGGTTGTCCGCATGAGCCGCGAAGGTGTGAACCGCGGTTGAGCGCCAACGGCGCGACTTGATCGTAGCCTGGGGCAAGCGAAGCGTCGCCCCAGGAAGGGTGTCCCCTCTTTGCAAGGGCTGAAGGCCCGAACTATGAAAAGCGGGAAAAGACCTTGATAGTACGGGCTTTCAGCCCTTGCTTGAATAACCGACCGGTTTTCCTGGGGCGATGCCCCAGGCTGGTATAAGACGCGCCTTTGGCGCTTACCGACCGCCTCGAACCCATGCTTCCGGAAATCACCCATCGGGTGTTTTCAAGGTATTTGAATTCCAGGGGCATATGGTTTCAACTGCGGTTTTCGGTTGAATGTGGCGGTCTTTCGTCGTTTCCCAAGGGGAACGGAAAGCACTCCGCCCCACGCCGACGGATCGGGGGCGTGGGGCGGAAGACTGCAAGATCTGGAGGGAAACCGCGTCAACGGACTACTTCTTGGGAATGAAGAGTTGCTGACCGCCCAGGAGTTTGGCGCCGTTCGTCAGGTGATTTTCGTCTTTCAATTGCTGGACCGTCACGCCGTTCTTCGAAGCGATGCTCTCGAGCGTGTCTCCGGACTGAATGGTGTAATAGGAGCCCTTGGTCGAGGCCGAGGAGGCTTTTTCCGCCGGTTTTTCCGCGGATTTCTCAGCGGACTTTTTTGCGTCCGTCTTTTTGGCCGCTTTCCCGTCCGTGACGGATTTGGGCACGACTGCCGGGGCGCCGCCGGGCGTGGGCGGCTGCAGGGTGGCGTCAGGCGCCACTGCCGGCTCGGCTTCTTTGGCAGGCGCCTTGGCGGTGGGTTTTGATTCCCCCCCCTTTTGCTGGAGGGCCAGTTGGTTTTCCACCAGCCCGATTTTCTTTTCGAGCTGTTCGATGCGTTGCAGGGCGGCGGTCAGGGCCGCCGGGTCGGCGCCGCCTCCCGTTCCTCCGGCGGCCTGGGACGCTTCGACGGATTTCCGGATCTGACTCAGTTGTTCGTAGAGGTCGTTCTGGCCGTTCTGGATGTCCTTGTAACTCTTTTCGAGCGCATCCACCCGCTTGCTCAGTTTGATGAACGATTCACTGCGCTCGGGGTTGACGTTACAGGCGGAGAAGATCAGGACCATCAGGCCGATGGAAACGAGGCTAACGAGTGATTTCATTGTCGGACTCCTCTGGGGTCGGGGAATACAGGACGATCATGGGGATGGCCCGGGAATCCGGAACCGTCCGCCGTCCTCAAATCTGTCAAATTCGAAGGGGACCGTGTCTTCACATCGGAAACCTCCCATTCGGAATTCTTGAAAATCTTGTCATACCGGATGAAACAAGTCAAGCGCGGGACAGGGGAAAATGGGGAGAAAAACCGATACGACTGCCGGGGCGCATTATTCTGGGGTTCCTCCCGGAACAGATGGGGCCGATTGGGGGATATGGAAGATGAGCAGGCCGTCCTGATCCACGAGGAGACGGGCTTTTTTCTGACGGGTGAGTTCAACGCCCCGCTCGATGATCCGGCGACATTCGTCCGCCTTCAGGTCCCCCCGGAAGCCTTTCAGGTCCAGGACCCAGTATTCGGCCTGGTCGAGCCATTTCTCCTCGATCGGAAAGACCACCGGTCGGAAGGGCAACTGGCAGATCAGGTCGTACTGAACGGCTACGGCGGCGTCGCGCGGGATCGCCTCGGCCAGCACCATGCGGATCCAGCGGTGGCGGTCGGTGACTTCGGCGGGCAGGCGACGCTGGCTCTCCATGTGGGTGGGAAGGGTGACCTGAACGCACCCGGCCAGCACGAGCGTGAAGAACAGGACCCTTCGCAACGGAACGCGCCCGCGCCACCGGCGGCTGCGGCGTACCAGCCGTGCCAGGGCCACACAGACACCCACGAACAGAAACGGCAGGAGGGGGTAGCTGTAATAGTACATCAGTTCGAACATCGGCTCAAAGTCGCCAGCCAGCCCCATGACATAAGCGCCGGGGACCAACAGCAACAGGGTCTCGGGCGCCAGCAGGGGGAGAAACAGCACCGTGCCGAGTGTCATTTTCGCCACGTGCCACAGTGGCAGCCCGATCAGTTGGGGGTTGGCCAGAAGGGTCTGGATCTTTTCTCCGGAGGTAGCGCCGAGCCAGGCGTAGCGGGGAGCAAACAGGGACGATTCGTACCCGACCTGGCGCGCGAACCACCCGATGCTTCCCCACCCGGCAAGGAACCAGAGTATTCCGACCCCGACCATCGGCCAGGCGCGCATCAGACGCTTGCGCCAGAGGGGTTGGCCGCTCGCCTTTTCCCACCCGAACAGTCCCCACCAGAGACCGAAGGCCGCGAAGTAGAGGGCGAAGTCTTCCTTGACCCCCAGAGTCAGAACGGCCAGAACCCAGAACCCTCGCCAGCGCCGGTGGGCCGCCGCCGCAAGCGCCCAGAGCAGCAGGGGGACTCCGAAACTTTCAAAGTGGTACGACAGCAGCATCGAGCCGGTCCAGACATTCGCGGCATAGAGCCAGCCGATCGCCAGTCCCAACGGGGACAGGCTGACAGGACTTGCTTTTCGGCCCCGCCGGGTCAGGCCGTCAAACAGCCAGGCCACCGCCCAGGCGCCCGACAGCAGGGCGAGAGTTTCGAGAACGGGGACCAGAAGGTGGTGCTGAATCAGTCCCTGCAGGGGAGCCAGAAGAAGCAGGGTGGGGGTGAAGTGGCAGGCGAAGTTGCTGAACTGGTGCGTGAAGAGGCAGAAGAACCGTCCGTGCAGGGTCCAGTAGAGGCAGTAGTTGATGTTCCCGACATCATAGGCATAGAACTTGTTGCCCAGGCAGGCGGTCGTGGCCACGTACACGTGCCATCCCACCAGCGCAATGAGCGCCAGATGCAACACCAGAGTGACGACGCGCCGTACCCGGTCTGGTCCGGATACGGAGAAAACGGGAGGGCTGGAAGGTGCGGTCGGCATGGGATTGCACTATCCCGGCAAACGGGGCGAGACGCAACTGAAAAGCGGGGAAACCGGCCTGCCGGAACAGGAGAATCCAGAATTTTTTGTGTTGGAAAGGCATCTCAACCCGCTTCAGCGGGTTCTTCTTTGCACCCGCCTTCAGGCGGGGTGTTTCCGACTCCTTCTCCTTTTCAAAGCCGGCTTCAGCCGGGCTTTCTTTCGGATGACCGGGCGTGAAGCGATTCCAGGGAAGCCGCGCTGAAGCGCGCTTCAGGCAATGGAGCAAATCCCACCTTCCCCCCTGCTGAAGCGGGGGGCAAAGAATAGCCTGCTCAAGCAGGCCAACTTCAGAGGACAGATAGAGAGGAATCTCTCTGTTTGCCACTTCGGGCCATTCTTGAGAGAGAATAGCCAAACCTAGATCGGCCAAGATCTCTCCGAAACACTTGACTTTTGTCCCTGCCGGAGCAATGAAGCGGGGTTCTGTTACGCTGTGTCAGAACTCTTGGATTCTCTTGTCTGGCGGAACGCAGGGATGGAATTCCGACAGGCCGCCTTTTGTCAGGGGACGATTTGAGGCGTGATCCAGAGACCCCGACAGGTCTTCGCGTTCTGATCGAGCAGATTCTTGTTTTCGCACTTATCGCCCGGCAGCAGAGCGCCTTCCTGGCAGTCCTGTGCGCCCCGCACGGAGACAAGGCGGGTGCCATCGTCGCTGAGGAGCAGAACGCGCGGCCCCTCCAGCGCGGGGGCAATGGATTCCGGCGTGAATTTCTTCGGGAGTTTCTCCGCGATCGGCATCCGGACAGGCGCCTCACCGGGAACGCCACTCCAGCGGAAGAGTTCGAACGGTTTCTTCGCTTTGGCGCCGGTGGAACCCGCCACGATCAGAATGGCCCGGTGCGCGGGGGCGTACTCCATGCTGCGGATGCCCAGCCCGTCGAGGTCCCACAGGAGGGGCTCGCCGAACTGAATGGCCATGCCACGGTCCATGACATCGGCGGCGTTGAGAACCGTCACCACGAGCGCCTTGGGACGCCCGTCCGTGTCAACCGGGAGGGGATTGCGCAGGCCGACATAGAGGGTTTTCCCATCGGCGGAGGCGGCCATCCCCTCGATGTTGAGACCCTCCACCTTGGGAGCCAGGCGTTCGCGTTCTTCCTTTTTCAACTTCTCACCGAGCCGCGTGGCCTTGTCCAGCCCCATCGGCTGGGCAAACGGGGTCTTCACCAATTGCTGGACAAAAGTCTTGCAGGGGGTTCCCACAGGACGAATGGTGGGCGCGCTACCGGGCGCCGTGTTCACTTCGGTGACAAAAAAGCGGTAGCGGTCGGGGCGTTCCTTGCCGTCCTTGTTGCGGCCGTGCGAGGTGATCCAATAGACCCGGCTGCCGACCTGCGCGGCGGCTTCGAGGTCGAGTTCGTCCTTCTTTTGCGGGAGAATCCCGAGGAAATCGTTCACGTCCACCGTGGCGAGGGGAACCCCGCCCGCCGGGTCATAGACGCGCAACAGGTTCGTCTCGTCGTCCCCCACCAGCAGTTGCCCCGACGGGAGCAGAACGGCGGCGGAGAGATCGCTGATGCCCTGCAGGACGAGAGTGTGGGTGGTGGGAGAGGCGTCCTGGGCGGAAAGGAGCGAGCCGGACAGAAACAGCGTGTAAAGAAGGGACAGGGCAACGGTTCTGAGCGCAGAATGGCAAACAGAAATCTGGGAACCGGAGTTTTCCTCGAACATGGAATTCCGCCTTTCGATTGACAGAATGGAGTCGGGTTTTCAGTCCAACTGTTACTATTCTTCCTCGCGGGCCTCGTAGCCGGCCTGGGCCACGACGCGAATGAGGGTGGCAAGGTCGTAGTACGACCCGGTGACGGTGAGGGTTTTCTGTTGAAGGTTGACGCGGGCGGTCTCGACCCCGGCGACTGACTCCGCCGCCTGACGGACGTGCAGGGCGCAGTGTTCGCATGTCATGCCGGACACCCGCAGGCGCCGCGCTGCGGGAACGGTTGCCTCGGGTGTTAACCCCGCTTCCCGCAGGAGGTTTTCGTCCGGCGCATCCGGCGCTTTGGCATATCGGGCCTGGAAATTTTGCCAGAGAGCCGCAGCCACAATCAACAACAACCCCACAGCCCCCGCGATGTGCCAGACGCTGAGCAGGTCGTGGTGGTGCAGCACGTCAATCGGAGGAACGCCCCCCGCCGCGGCGAAGTAGGCGTCGAGCAGGAACCCGCAGGAGAAACTCGTCACGACAATGGAGGCCAGATACACGCAGACGGTCCGGGGGCCGAGCATTTTCCAGAGCATGACGAGGGCCGCCGAGTTGGTGGCCGGGCCGCACATGAGGAAGACCAGCGCCGCGCCCGGACTGAGGCCGGCGCCCAGCAGTACGGCTACGAACGGCACCGACGCGGTGGCGCAGATGTAGAGGGGGATGCCCACCAGCGCCATCACGACCATGGGCATCAGGCCGGTCCCGAGATACTGCGCCAGCGCCCGCTGATCGGCGGGCAGAAAGTAAGCAATGACCCCCGCGGCGACAAGGCCAATGAGGAGCCACTTGACGATTTCGCGCGGGAAGTAGAGGAAGCCGTAATGAAATGCGCCTTTCAGGTGCTGCCAGAATGAGGCGTGTTCGGAAGAGGAGGGCGCTTCGCCACAGCACGATCCGCCTGATCCACAAAGATCGGCATGGGGCGCCGGAGCGCCCCCGGAGGGAGAGCCGGAGGTTGCTGTGGCCTTGTGCGCGTCGCGGTGGTCGAGCCAGGAGACCACGCCCCCGCCCAGCAGGCCGTTGAGAAACGCGGCGATGGGGCGCACGATTGCGAAAACCGGTCCCAGGGGCCCCAGCATGCCGTAGGTGACCACGATGCTGTCCACGCCGGTCTCAGGGGTTGAAATGAGAAACGCCGTAGTGGCGCCCCGGCTGGCGCCGCGCCGGAGGAGCGAGAGTCCCACCGGTAACACGCCGCAGGAACAGAGGGGAAGCGGAACACCGAGAATCGCGGCCTTCCAGACGGAAGCGAAGGTGTTGCCCCCGAGGTGGCGCGCGATCGTTTCGCTCTTCAGGAACCGGCTCAGGACGCCGGCGACGGCAAAACCGAAAACCAGATAGATCCCCATTTGCAACCAGAGCGCGTAAGTGGTCTTGAGAATTCCCCACGTGGTGGTCTGGAGGGTTTCAAAGAGGTGAGACATGCCAATCCTTCCTTGACCGGCGGCGCTTTCCCCTCCCCGGTGGGACGTCAACCGCCTCATTCCTCTTCCATCTTACCAGTTTCACCGGGCGGAGGCGCAATCTCTTTCTGCAAATCTCTTTCTGCAGGGGAGGGCGCGCGGTATCAGTCGGCTTGACTTTCCTCATGAAGCTTTGTATTTTCAAGGGCAGGTATTACCGGTTGATTCTCATGATCGGAAATCGGTTTCGGATCCTTGTCCCCCTGTCGGGGGTTTGGGCCGCGGGGGACGGAGAAATGCCAGGAAAACTGACCAAGGGGATCGTGCTGGCGGGGGGATTGGGGTCGCGGATGTACCCGATCACGCAGATGACCAGCAAACAACTGCTGCACGTGTACGACAAGCCGATGATCTATTACCCCCTCACGACTCTGATGCTGTGCGGCATCCACGACGTGCTGATCATCAGCAACCCCGAGTGGGTTCCGAGTTACCGGCAGTTGCTCGGGACCGGCGAACAGTGGGGGATGCGTTTTACTTACGCGGCGCAGGAGCACCCCGCCGGGCTGGCACAGGCGTTCACGATCGGGCGCGATTTCATCGCGGGTCAGCCGGTCTCGCTGATTCTGGGCGACAATATTTTCTACGGCCAGACCAACATCCCGGAACGCTTCCGGGACTTCGAGTCCGGCGGGTTGGTCTTCGGCTACCCGGTCAAGGACCCGAACCGCTACGGCGTGATCGAAGTGGCGCCGGACGGACGCGCCCTTTCGGTCGAGGAAAAACCGAAAGAACCCAAGTCCAACTACGCAATTCCGGGCCTGTACGCCTTCGACGAAGAGGTCGTGGCGGTGGCGGAGAGCGTGAAACCCTCGGCGCGCGGCGAGCTTGAGATCACAAGCGTGATGGAACATTACCTGAACGCCGGAACGCTGCAGGTGGGGTTGATCAGCCGGGGCGTGGCGTGGTTCGACACGGGCCTGCCCACCAGCCTGCTTGACGCGGAGAATTTTATCCGGATCATCGAGGAACGGCAGAGCGTCAAGATCGGCTGCCCCGAGGAAGTGGCGCTGCGCATGGGGTTTATTGATCTGGCGGGTTTGGACCGTTGTCTGCAATCCCAGCCGGAGTGTCCGTACCGCCAATACCTGACGCGGTTGCGAGAAGAGTTTGCCTTGGAACAAACCTTGCAAGGGACATTTATGGGGCGTCGTGACCCTGAAAAGTGACAAAAATCGGACGGTGACATCTCGGAGAGTTGAATGTCGGGTAAACGGGTTGCTATCCTTCAGTCCAATTACCTCCCCTGGAAAGGGTATTTCGATCTGATCGCCCGTGTGGACGAGTTTATCCTGTATGATGACATGCAGTACACCCGGCGCGATTGGCGTAATCGCAACCAGATCAAGACGCCCCAGGGAAGGCAGTGGATCACGGTGCCGGTCAAGGTAAAGGGAAAATATTACCAGACCATCCGGGAAACGGAAATAGACGGAACCGACTGGGCGCAGGCGCACTGGAAAGCGCTGACCTTGAATTACCGCCGAGCTCCACATTTTGAAGAAATCGCGGCGTTGTTCGAACCGTTCTATCGGCACTGTTCCCATTCTTTCCTGACGGCGCTCAACCGCGAGTTGATTGAAAAGGTTTGTGCCTATCTGGGTATTACCTCCCGGATCGTCAATTCGTGGGACTACCGTTTGATTGAAGGGAAAACCGAACGCCTGGTGGACTTGTGCGTTCAGGCAGGAGCGAGCGAATACATTTCCGGTCCTGCGGCCCAAGACTATATTGAGGCGCATCTTTTTGCCGAACGCGGCATTCAATTGACCTGGTTCGATTACACCGGTTACTCGGAATATCCCCAACTGTGGGGCGAATTCGTGCATGGCGTCACAATTCTGGATCTTCTGTTCAATTGCGGGAAAGAATCTCCCCGGTATATGAGGTACGTTCAAGCATGAAACTTTCCATTGTCACCACTCTTTACCAGTCTGCGGCCTATGTGAACGAGTTCCATCGCCGCGTTTCTCTTGTCACGCGTCAACTCGTTCAGGAGGATTACGAGATCATTCTGGTAAACGACGGCTCGCCGGACAATAGCCTGCAAGTAGCCGTCGGCCTGACCGAGAAAGATCCGCATGTCCTCGTGGTGGATCTGTCGCGCAACTTCGGGCACCA
>DAOPYU010000038.1:0-16857 GCA_035353095.1 Candidatus Sumerlaeota bacterium
CCCCTGAAAATGGGCATTTCTGGGAGGGCGGGCGTCTCGCCCGCCTGAAAGAAAAACCGAACGATAGGCGCTTAACTGCGGTTTTCTGGTTCACCGGGGTCTTTCGAAAAAAACAGACAACCGCCGAAGAGCCTCTTCGCTTTTCGGCGGTTGTTCAGATGAACAATGAAATCTCAATCCCCAGACCGGAAACCCAGTCTGCCCGCCTTTCATTCGAAAGGCGAACAAGGAGAAAACATCGGTTGGGGAAACCTGCGGGAAACGCTCTTAGAACGTAACCCCGGTGCGTTTCAGGAATTCTTCCACGCCCACCTTTTCGATCGAGCGCAGCGCGGCGGTGCTGACCTTGAGGCTCACCCAGCGCTTCTGCGAAGCGATGTACAGCCGCTTGGTCGTGACGTTCGCCTTCTGCAGACGCTTCGTGTGGCGATTCGAGTGGCTGACGCTATTCGCCACGTTATTCTTTTTGCCGGTCAATTCACAACGATGAGACATGTTCTTCCACTCCTGAGAGGTTCCGACGCTTGCGGACACAATCTGCACCCACCCCCTGCAGCCCGGCCACGGGCGTAGGGACTGACGAGTGTACCAAGTTGACACCGGGATGCAAGTTCTTTTTTGGGACTCGTCCGTTTTTTTCAGGAATTCCTCATGTCGAACCAACATTGCCGATATATTCGAGCTCTCGCACGGGCCGGAAAGCGGCTTTGAGGTGGCATGGGCGTCTCGCCCATGAGGCGGCTCCGGAACAAAGCCCCCGAAATTCCCAGCCCGGCCGCCGGGAACGTCGGCAAATCACGGGCGGGACGCCCGTGCCACCTCCGGGCCCGCCGTTCAAATCCCCGCATTCCCCGTGCGGCTTCCGTTGCAAAGCCACGCCGGCTATGGTACATCTGAGAACGTGACAAACCCGGGAACCGTCGGTCTCCGATCCATAGAGATCGCCGACTCCGGGGGAAAAAGGGCGGAACCGCCGGGGTCCCCGGCAGATCGTTCCGGCCCGACCTCGAACCCAAGGGAGTAACCTTTTCAATGGATTTCCGAACGGCAAAAGCAGCCCGATTCCAGAACGGCCTTCTTCTGATCGGCATCCTCCTGCTGTGCGTGTGCGCTTACCTGGTAGCCACAATTGACCAGCGGGTGCGGGCCACGGAAAAAATCAAAGACAACAAGGTCGGCAAAGAAACCGGCGCCAAGGTGGCGGGCAAGGACTTCTCCGAAAAATACCAGCGCTTCTCGGAAGTCATGGCCGAGGTCATCGTCCATGTCCAGGAAAACTACGTCGAGGACGTGGACCCGGACCGGATCTTCAAGGCCGCCCTCAACGGCGTCTTCGAGGCGCTCGACACCCACAGCAGTTACCTGACATCGGAGAACTTCCAGAAACTCGAACAATCCATCGAGTCGGACTTCTCGGGCATCGGCGTCCATATCAACCTCGACCAGAACGGCCTCCTGACCGTCATCTCCCCCATCCCCGGTTCGCCGGCGGCGCGCGTGGGCCTGCGCGCCTGGGACCGCATCATCGAGATCGAAGGGGAATCCACCGAAGGGCTCAGCTCGAGCGAAGCCGTCAAGCGCCTGACCGGTCCGACCGGTACGAAGGTCAATATCACGGTTTTCCGTCCCAGCACCAGGGAACGCCTCCCCTTCAGCATCGTGCGCAATAGCATCAAGATCGAGAGCGTGTACTCGAACGTGGATGACGGGGCCCATGTGACGCCGTACTTCAAGTACCTGATCGAGAACCACATCGGCTACATCCGCCTGACTCAATTCAACGAGAAGATCGCGGAAAACCTCGAGAAAGTGCTCGACAAGATGAGCGCTCAGAAAGTCCAGGGGCTGATTCTCGACCTGCGGTTCAACAGCGGCGGCCTGCTCAACGAGAGCATTGACGTCAGCAGCCTGTTCCTGAAGAAGGGCCAGATGATCGTGGCAACCAAGGGGCGCCTGAAAGACCAGAACAAAGAATACGTCTCCCAGCGCGACCCGAAGGTGGACTGGCCCATGATCGTGCTGGTCAACGAAGCGACAGCCAGCGCCAGCGAAATCCTCGCGGGCGCCCTGCAGGACCACAAGCGTGCCATCCTGGTGGGGCCGGAAGGGAAGAACACCTACGGCAAGGGCCTGGTCCAGACCATCACCCCCATGCGCGTGTCGCTCGAACAGGACGAAAACTCCAACGACCTGCCCAACGCCATCCGCCTGACCACGGCCAAGTACTACACCCCCAACAACGCCGGCCCCGACGGCAAGAGTATGCACCTGGTGGGGATCGAGCCGGACGTCCACGTCGAGGTCTCCGACGCCCAGTATGAAAAACTCCTGACCAAGGGCCTCATGCTCGGAGACCCGGTCATGGTCGAGTCCGACAAGGACAAGGAAAAATCCGCGGCCGCCAAACCGGAGGGAGAAACCTCCAAAGACGCAAAAACGGAAGATCCAGCCCCGGGGGACACCAAGACCGAGAAACCCGCCGACTCCAAAGAGACCGAGACAAAGAAAGAAAACGCCCCGGACAAGGAAACGAAAGACGGCCAGAACACCTCGCTCAAGTCCGGGGACGAAGGGGCCGGACTGGACGAAAAACTGCTGAAACCCGCCGAAACCGAAGAGGACGAAAGCGTCCCCTTCTACATGCGCAAGAAACGCCAGCCGGCCAAGAAACACCCGGTCACCGAGGACGTTCAGCTGCGCTATTCGGTGGATCTGATGCACGGGTTGCTGTTCAGTAACAGCAACGGCCATGATGACAAAAAATAAACCGGCTGACTCCACATTGCCGCGTTCGACCTGGAAAAGAAGGGCCCTGCATGCCGCGGCGGTCCTTCTTTTCCTTCTGGCGGTTCTGGGCGGCTGGCTCAAGTGGCGGTCCGGACGCAATTATTACGGGGAACCGGAGACCCTCCTGCCCCCCGACACGGCCGTCCTGGCCACCTGGCGGCAGTTGGGACAATTCATCGAACACCTCAACCAGTTGAAGGCCCTCCAGCAGATCCAGCAGGATGAGGATTTTCTGGCGCTTCTCCTGGCCGATCCCGACTGGCGCAAACTCCAGAATGAAAAAGACAAGGCCCGCTACAAATTCCTGAAAACAGCCGCCCACGACTTCATCCAGACCTGGTTCGGTCGCGAATTCAGCCTGGCGCTCCTCCCTCCCCAAACAGGCAAAAAAGGGACCGAGTCCGGTGGACTGATCGCTATCGCCCGAACCGATCTGGGCTTTGAGGAAAACCTCGCCGAATTCGTCGCGCAATGTTATCCGGAACTCTCGATCGAAGAACGCCGTTACCGGGGACACCGCCTCTACCGCTACAACGCGGAAAAATCCAAACGCGCCTTCAGCTACTGCCGTTTCGGCGACACCGTGGTGGTTTCGTTCCGCTCGGCGGACTGGGGATGGCTGGAACGGGTCATTGATCGAAAACTCGCCTACGTCTCGACCGGGTCTTCCGCCAACCTGGCCCACACGCCGATTTTCTCGGATTACGCGGCGGAACGCAAACGCCAGGCCGGACTCGACCTCTTTGTCTCCCCCCAATCGCTTTCGCAGACCATCCGTTCCCTGCCCGCCAATATCGCGTCGGACCGGCACTGGGGGTTCTGGCTCGATTATGCCGACGAGAAACTCCAGAACATCCGCTGGGGCGCCTTCAACCTGGACCTCGATAAATCGGGCCTGAACCTCGAATCGTTCTGGAAATACGACACGCCGCCCCCCCCCAGTTCGCAACCCACCGCCGTCCGTTCCCAGACCCGCCAGCGCCTCGAAACGCTCCCGGCAGGAACGGCGCTGGCGCTCACCCTCGAATCTCCCGCGCTCCGGCGCTTTGCGCTCGAACTCCGTCAACGCATGGCCGGTACGAAAGCTTATGCCAAGAGCGTGCGGAAGTTTGATGAAAACTGGAAATCCCTGACGGGTGTCCGATTCGCAGAAGACTTTGTCGAGCCGATGCAGGCCTCCGCGGGCGTGGCCGTGACCGGGATGGTGGCCAACCCTCTCTTCCCTATCCCCCAGGGCGTGATCTGGTGGGAACTGGCCGATCCGCAGAAAGCCTCCACCCTCCTGGAACTGATCGCCCAGACCAGCCCTCAAGGCACTCCCACCCGATTCTTCAAGGCGGGAACGGTCGAATTTCAGACTCAGGAACAGAACCTCTTCGGCCATGTGAACCGACAGGGGGGAACAATCGAGTCGGTCCTGAGCGCCTCCCCGTCTTCGGCTTCCGGAAACACCGGACAACGCCCCCTGGACCACCCCATGCTTCAGCCGGTCTGGTCCGCCGACAACGTCGCACCGGTTCTTTGCCTTTTTGCCGATTTCGAGACCTGTTACGACTACGCCCAGCGCCTGCATCGCTCGGCCAGCATCTGGTCCAAGGAGGTCCGCAAGGACTTCGAGTTCTGGCAGACCGTTCTGGGGGTCTTGCGTCACCTCCACGCCCTGCGCCTGACGGCCACCCCGCGCGCCCAGGGAATCGCCATTCAGTTACTCGTCTCCGTGGACTGAAACACCGCCCGGCTTTCCGACAAAATCATTTGCGATTCAACGTGTTTCCGGTTATTTTCGTTTCAGGTCGCCAATTGGCAGCTTTTTTAACACCATCGCCGCAAGTCCTCCCCGAAAGATCGGGAAAACGCTCATGACCTTTTGGACGCTCTTTCCGCCCAAACGCCCGACCCTGTCCAAGACGACACTGGATCTCCTGCTCATTCTGGGGTTGATGGTCCTGTTCTACGGCCAACCGCTCCTGAATCCGTTCCGCATGTCCTACGGCGGCGACGGCATGAGCCTGTTCCTGCCCGCTCTGACTCATTACCGTCATGCGGTCTTCAACGGCGTGATTCCTTTGTGGAATTCGAGCACCTGGCTGGGCGCCCCCTTTCTGGCCACTTTTCAGGCCGGGGTGCTCTATCCCCCGCAAATCCTCACGCTGTTTTTCAAGTCCGCCCCGGCGGCCCTGAATTTCAGCCTGTTCTGCAGCCTCGTCTGGCTGGCGTTCGGCGCCTACTTCCTCGGCTGGCGCACCCTCGAACTTGACCGCTTCGCCTCCGTCTTCATGGCCATCACCCTGGGGTGTTGCGGGTTTGTCGGCGCCCACACCGACCACGTCAACCAGTTGGCCGCGCTCAGCTGGGTGCCCTGGATTCTGGCCGAGTCGCTGATTCTGGTCCGCCGCCCCAACCTCAAGAGCACCCTGCTGCTGGCTTTCTTTCAAGCCATGCAGATCCTCGCCGGACACCCGCAATACGTGGCCTACACGCTGATTTACCTGACGGGCCTGCTGGTCTGTTACTGCGTGTATTTCTACCATCGGCGCAAGACGGAACCCTTCCCGGTCCGGGGGATGGCCTGCCTGGCGGCGGGAATCGTTCTGGGACTGGGCCTCGCTTCCGCCCAGATTCTGCCCGCGCAGGAACTCGCCACCCTCTCGGTACGTCCGATGGACGATTCCAACCGCATGTTCGTGGGGTCGTTCCCCCCCAATCACCTCATCACCCTCCTGGCGCCCCAGACGTATGGAAATCCGGCCACCGGCTTGCATGAAGCATTTCACGAGAAAAACACCTATGACTACCCGTACAGTGAATTCACCTGTTATGTCGGGCTGGCCACCCCCCTCTTCGCCCTGCTGGCCGTGTGCCTGCTGATCCGGGAATTTGCCGTCCGCGCCTTCATGGTCCTCACCCTCGTGTCCCTGCTGATCGCTTTTGGCGATAACGTCTGCAACGGCCTCCCCTACCGGTTCCTGATGTTGCTGTTGCCGGGGGGGGAAGGATTCCGGGTCCCCGCCCGATTCCTCTTCTTTTCGACCCTTTCGCTGGCCGTGCTGGCCGCCATCGGCTTCAACCAGACTCTCCGCTACCTCAGCGAACGGCGCCGCATTCAGGACAAAACGCTCAAACTCATCTGCCTGTTGATCCTGAGCGTGGTCCTCTTCGATCTGTACCTGTTCAGCCGGAACCAGGGGTTCCGGTTCAACGACACGGACATGATCCTGGAAGACCGGGGAATCGTGGCCGATTACCTCCTCAAGCACCCGGGCGAGTACCGTGTCTTCCACCTCACGAGCGAAGTCCAGTACGATCTGGAGGAAAACCAGTTTCAGGCCTATCGCGAGCGGAAGAAAATGGGTGCGCTGCTCCAGGATCAACGCCTCCAGCCCAACTTGAACACGCTCTGGGGAGTGGATGCAATCAACGGCTACGAAGAAGGGCTGCTGCCCAGTCTGAATTTCCGTGCGTTCATTGATTCCGATAATCCCCGCGACCTCATGGGCCAGTTCACCCGCAACCTGCGCCGCCTGCCCCCCGACACGCAACTGATGGGCTTGCTCAACGTTCGCTATCTTGTGTGCGATCAACCCCTGAACTACACCCACCTGCGTCACATCCTGAAAGTCTTCCCCCTCGATATTCAGGATCTGCTGGGGATTCGAAACCTGAATGTCCTGAGCAGGGAAGTGCTGACCGACGCCCAACTCGAATCGCTGCTGGGCCATCTGTACGCGCTCATGACCCAGAAGACCGACAAACAGAGACCGGACCGATTCGACAGGATTGACATGCGGATCTTCAATTCCATCCCCGATGAAAAACTGGAAAAACTGCACCTGAAACTCATCACGGTGCAGAGTTTTCGTCCCTGGAACGCCGAACAGGCCGACGAATTCGAACGACTGCCCATCTGCCAGAAACAGGTCGCCCTTTACGAAAACCTGGACTATCTTCCCCGCTTTTCCTGGAAGACCGCCCTGCAGAGTTTCTGCAACTTGAGCGCGCTCGATGTGCCCCCCCTCCCCAGCAGCATGATCCCCCGCAGCGTCACCCACCCCAATTACAGTTATCTGCTCGAGGGTGCGCTGCAAGCCGATGCGTCCGGTTCCACCCCGACCTTGAGCACCTTCCTGAAGGCCGGAGATACCGACACGCTGAATATCAAACGGATCGCCGGATCGCCCAATGGTTACTTTGTCGAAAAAAGCGCCGAAACCTCCGACGAGTTGCTGATGAACGAGGCCCCTTTCCCCGGATGGGTGTGCCGATGGGACAACGAATCCTCCCCCCTCAGACGGGTCAACTCCGCCATGATGGGAGTTTCCGTTCCCGAAGGACCGGCCCGCCTGCGGATTCTGTACGAGCCGTTCTGTTTCCGACTGGGACTTTTCCTCTCCTGCTGTTTCGTCCTGGCGGTCAGTTGCGCCGCTTCCTTCCTGCCCTTCAAACAGGCCGCCCGACGGGGAGCCCTGATGGTCGGACGGCAGGCTCAGCACCTCACCACGCTGTTGCGCGAAGCGCTCGAAGACTATCGCCGGAACCGGAAAACGGGAAATTTTTCTACCCCGAAAAAAAGCGCTTAGGATTTGCATTCTGCTGGAAGGCCTTGTATAGTCACCGCGGGATTCAGCCCGAAAGGGCAAAGTGGGACCAGGAAACCGGATCTAACTTGAAATAATCAAGCCCGGCGGGATTGACGGCGGGAAACGTGTTTCTTGGAATCTTGAGGAGGTTCTGTCACGTGTCAACGGAGAACCAACCGTCCACATTGCCACCGGCAAAACGGGATCAAGTGCTCGGTCTCGAGGAAGCTTCGTACGCGCCGCTGCCAGACGAAGCGTCCTCTTCTTCTGTTGACTCCCTCATCCCGGAAGAACGCCGCAAACGCCTCTACGCCCCCGTCCTCCTCCCCGAAGCCAGTCAGGATACCCGTGAAGAAGAACTCCTCAAAGGAGCGTCAGCCGACTCGCTGGAACTCAACAGGGGCATCCTGAGTCAACGCTTTGAAAAATGGCTGATCGTGTTGCTCTTTGTCCTGGGAACCGCCTCGGTCCTCCTGACTTCCTCCCGCATTGGCATGTGCTGGGACGAGGCCTACTACGTCGAGGCGGGGTCGCGAACCCTGAACTGGATCGAAGCGTGTTTCTCGGGGGATTATCCCCCAATCCAGGGACCGGATCTGGAACTCTGGTGGAACACCTATAAGATGGAGCCAAAGGGGCACCCTTCCATCACCCGGTTCCTGGTGGCTCTGGGCTTCTCCATGCCCTATCTGGAAGACTACCCCCTGTTTGCCATGCGATGGCCCAACGCGGTCCTCTACGGCCTGACACTGGTGGTGCTCTACCTGCTCGCACGGCTCCACTGCGGGCGCCTCACGGCCCGCATTGCCGTCGTAGCCTATTTTTTCATGCCCCGCGTATTCGGCCAGGCGCACTTTGCCCTGACGGAAACCCCGACCGTGTTCCTCACGGTACTGACCGTGTACGCGTTTGTTCGGGGGTTGGAAAGCCGAAGGTGGGCTGTGGGGGCCGGTGTGTTCTTCGGACTGGCTCTTTCGACCAAAATCAACGGGGCCTTCCTGCCCCTGATTGTCCTGCCCTGGGCCTTCCTGTTCCACCGCCCGCGCTCCCTCAACAATACCTACTCGATGATCTTCCTCGGTCCAATCGTGATGTTCCTGAGCTGGCCCTGGCTGTGGGATCAGCCCCTGATCCATCTGATTCAGTATGTTTTCTGGAATGCCTCACACAACCAGATCGGCCTTCTGTTTCTGGGAAAAATCTACAACAACACGACTGAAGCGGTCCCCTGGCACTATCCCCTGACGATCATCGCGTTGACCGTGCCTCTGGTTCCCCTCATCCTCTCCACGCTGGGGGTGGCTCGGACCCTGCGAGACCCGCAACAGCAGTCCGTCGGGATTCTTTTCCTGTGGGCGGCCCTTCTGCCCTGCCTGATTCCCATCCTGCTGCATTCACCCAAGTACGACGGCGAACGCCTGTTTCTCCCCGCCTTTCCCTTCCTGGCCATCCTGGCTGGGATCGGGGGATCCGTTCTGGTCCGGATCGCCGGACATTTCGACCGGAAATCGCCCACCCATGTGCGCGCATCGCTGGTATTTCTGGTCGTCCTGTTGCTCCTGGTCCTGAACGGCGTCTGGGCGTTCCTGTCGGTCCATCCCTATTACCTGACTTATTTCAATGAACTGGCAGGGGGACGCAAACGCGCCTTCGCACGGTTTGAAATGACTTACTGGGGAGAAGGGCTCAACCGGGAAGCGCTTGAAGTCCTCAACAAGACCATCCCCGACGGCTCGACCCTCTGTCCGCGCGCCTTGAATATCGAGGTGCTGAAGTACTACAAACTTTGGGGATGGCTGAAAAAAGGCATTATCCTGAACGAAGATCAGGGCGCGGACTTTCACCTGCTCCAATACCGCCGGGGGCTCTTCGGCGACGTGGACTGGTTTCTCTACGAAGACCACGGCGAACACTTCAAGCGTGTGGCCACCTTCCCGCCCATCAAGGATCCGGAACGCGATGTCCCGCTGTATGGACTCTACCAGACGGGAGGGGCCTTCGACGAAAAATGGCGGGAATTCAAAGAGGCGAAAGATAAAAAAGAACAACCGGAGGGCACATCCTCTCCGGCTTCCGAAACACCTTCGGGAATCAAACAACAACCTCACGTGTCCCCCAGGGAATCCTCGGCCGGAAAGAAATAACCTCGACTGACGAGCCTCTTGCAAAAGTCGTTGAGTCGTTTGATTTTCAGGTGAGAAAATGAGGAGGGGAAAGATCCTTGGGCGGTAAACCGCAGTTGAGCGCCAAAGGCGCGGATTGATTGTAGCCTGGGGCAAGCGCAGCGTCGTCCCAGGAGAGGATTCTCTTTTTTTACAAGGGCTGAAGGCCCGAACTACGAAAAGGGGCAAAACGGCTGAATAGAACGGGCTTTCAGCCCTCACAGAATAACCAATCCGTTTTCCTGGGGCGATGCCCCAGGCTACAATTGCACGCGCCGTTGGCGCTTTCCCTCCGAAACGATCAGCCCTGCTTTTTCGCCGTTTACCCAATACTTTTGCAAAAGGCTCTGAGGGAAATAAGAAAAACGCGTCTTGGGTTCTTGTGCCAGGGGGTGAAAGCGATTGGGGCTCGGTCACCTCGGGGGTGCAGTTTTATCGGACGACGCCAATCCGGAGAGGGGCGTTCCCGGCAACCGCTTTTTCCCATGAAAATGGACGTATTATGGAGGGCGGGCGGTCTGGCCCGCCTGAGAAGGAAAACCGTGGCTGGGGCGCTCAACTGCAGTTTTCAGGGGCAGAAATAAAATGGCGGAGAGGGTGGGATTTGAACCCACGGTACCCAAAGGGTACACACGCTCTCCAGGCGTGCACCTTCGACCACTCGGTCACCTCTCCGCACTTCAAAGACACCCCATTCCCCGGAGCATCCTTAATTCTTGTCTGAGAAAGAACCGCCTGCGCGCATCCCTCAACCCGAGGGCACTTCTGGAAACGCAAGCCTGCCTGCCAGCATTTCAGCCGGACTCCCTTTATAGTGATCCGCCGCCAAATTGCAATCTTTATTTTCGATCTCGTTTCCACGCACCGGGACATTTTGCTTGATCTTTTGGGGCTTTTTCCAGTAAGCCTTGAAAGACGTTTGTATTCTGGACCTGGAAAGAGAGACCGATTGCCATGAAACGCGCCTGTTTTCCTGCCCGCGTGCGGGAATTGCCGCCCTCGAGTTCCCATGCGCAGAATCCCGATCCGTTCAGGATTCAAAACACAATGACCCAAACAAACCGGGCCACCCAGACAGGGATGAAAAAACGGGAGATCGGCAGGGTCCTGAGTTCTCTCCCCCCCTTGGTCGAGACTTGGGCAAAAAACACGGACAACCACCGCTGGACGGCCCCCTCCCAACACCTGTTGTTCCGCATTTTCACCGCCCGGGGAACGTCTGCCGCTTTTGCGTAACCCACCTGGACGCGCGTTCTGCGCTTCGCGTGGCCCCGGTTCACTCCCGATCCGACCACGCCGGGAAACGGATGGGGTCCGATCCGCCCTCCCCCCACTTCAGACGACAAAATGTGAGATGGTCTTATGATGCGGTTTTCTGCCCGAATTTCTTCGATTCTCTTCATTTCGAGTGTCTTGTTTATCGTACCGGCTTTCCATCTTTGCGCGATCGAATCCTCACCCGCTCCCTCCTGGTCCGAAACGCTGACTCGAACCCATGACGGGTTGAACATTCCGGGAACCTCCCCTGAAGCCCGGACCATCCGCGCCGGCGCCGCTTTGAAAAATCTGTTCAACGATTTTCCGGTTCAAACCGACTGGGCTCTTCAGGAAGACGGTGAGGCGTTTCTCGACTGGCTCCAGGGACTCCGGAACGACACCGCCTTCCTCCGGGTCTGGACTGAACGAGCGCTCGACACCCTGCCGGAAGAAACCCGCAAAGCGTTTCAAGCCGATCTCGAAAAAACAGCCGCGATCCCCGAAGCCAAACCCGGGTTTGAACTCTACGAAAAGGTCTGTGAAGCGCGCCGCCTCGAACGCCTCAAACCCCTCCAGGCCCGATGCCCCCGGTTGGTCTTCACCCGCCACTCCAACCTGGGCGGCTCGCATTACGCCTACACCGAAGCGCAGAGCGACGCGCAGAACGAACGCAACTTCGTCCCGGGTTCCGCCCTGTGTCTGTTCGACACGGCAGGCGCCCGCGGCAAGGTCGAAGTCCTGCTGGAATCGCCCGAGGGCGTGATTCGCGATCCCGATGTCTCTCCGGATGGGAAACGCCTTCTTTTCTCCTGGAAAAAGTCCGACCTCAACGACGATTACCACCTGTACGAAATGGACATCGAATCGCGCCAGGTGCGGCAAATCACCGAAGGCCTCGGATTCGCCGACTATGAAGGGGTCTATCTGCCCGATGGCAACCTCCTTTTCAACTCCACCCGGTGCGTGCAGATTGTGGACTGCTGGTGGACGGAAGTCAGCAACCTTTACACCTGCGACGCCAATGGCCAGATGCTGCGCCGCCTGACGTTCGACCAGGTGCATGACAACTTTCCCCAGGTACTCGACGACGGACGGGTGGTGTACACCCGCTGGGACTACAACGACCGGGGTCAGATCTATCCGCAGGGACTCTTCCAGATGAATCCGGACGGGACGGGCCAATCCGAGTTCTACGGGAACAATTCCTGGTTTCCCACCACAATCCTCCACGCCCGCGGCATTCCCGGCACGCAAAAACTCATGGCAATCGCCACAGGCCATCACACCCTCCAGACCGGCAAGCTGATCGAGATTGACCCGGCGCGGGGACGTCAGGAGAATAGCGGCGTGAAACTGCTGGCGCCCGAACGCGAAACACCCGCCGACCGGATTGACACCTACGGCCAGGACGGAGACCAGTTCCAGTACCCCTTTCCTCTGGACACGGAGCGCTTTCTCGTCTCGTTCACTCCCCGCTTCCTGCGGGAAAACCCGTCGGAAAACCGATATGGAATCTACCTCATGACCCGTTCGGGCCAGCGCGAGCTGCTGGTGTACGATCCCCGGATTTCGAGCAATCAGGCCCAGCCCCTGGCGCCCCGTCAGACGTCCCACGCCCGCCCCAGCGCGGTAAACTACGCCAAAGACTCGGGAACCTTCTATATCCAGAATATTTACAGCGGCCCCGGCTTGAAAGGCGTCAAACCGGGCACGATCAAATCCCTCCGGGTCGTCGCGCTCGAATTCCGCCCGGCGGGTATCGGGGAAAATGGCAGTTGGGGACAGGGAGGAGGAGCGCTGGCCAGCACCCCCGTCTCTCTGGGAAACGGTTCCTGGGATGTGAAGACCGTCCTGGGCAGCGCCCGGGTCCATGAAGACGGTTCGGCGTTCTTCACCGTTCCCGCGCGCACGCCGCTCTACTTCCAGGCGCTCGACGAAAAGGGACGCGCCGTCCAGACCATGCGCAGCTGGTCCACCCTGCAACCGGGCGAAAACGCCTCCTGTGTGGGATGCCACGAGACGAAAAACAGCACCCCGCTCGCTTCGCGTCCCCTCTCTCTGGCGATGCGCGGCGCCCCCCAGGATCTGGAACCGTTCTACGGGCCCCCGCGCGGCTTCAGTTTCGAGAAAGAAATCCAGCCCATCCTGGACCGCCACTGCATCGCCTGTCACGACAATCGGGGACAACGCACAAGCCGCTCGCTCAAAGCGCGGTATGGGTGGAGGGGCCGGGAATTCGAACACCATCCCACCCCGATCCTCGACCGCGCCAGCCAATGGCGGTACACCCCCCTATCACCGGGAAAAGGGTGGGAAAAACCCGAGTTTGACTCTTCTCTCTGGTCAAGCGGCCAGGGAGGCTTCGGTCAGAACCATCTGGAATATGCGCCCGAGGTGGCCACCCCCTGGGAAACCCGTGAACTTTACCTCCGAACCCCCTTTCAACTGCACGGCGATCTGAACGCGTATCGGCTGGGCTTTATCGCAAACCACCTCGGCACCGCCCGCATTTACCTCAACGGGGTTCTGGCAGCCGAGACGACCGGCTATCTGGCGGCCTACCAGATTCCCCTCGCCTCCCCCGACGCGGTCAAAACCCTCCATGAGGGCGAAAACCTGATCGCGGTGGAAGTCAAACAACCCGAAGGTCCACGCTATTTCGATCTGGCGATTGTGAATCTGGGAACGGACGGAAATCCGGCCGACTCCACCCGCAACCTGCCCGGACAGGCTTTCAGCCTGCGAGGCGACAAAAACCTCGATCCGGTCGCCAAACGCTTCTGGAGCGACTCGTACCTGGCGCTGACAAACGCCTGTGATCCGGAACGAACGTCCGCCCGGCCCACCCACCTGGTCAACTTCTACTCCGCCCAGACCCCCCCGGACATGCTCCCCCCTTACTACGCCGGTTCCGCCGTCAGCGAAATCTTCACCCTGCTTGAAAAAGAACATGGAGGCGCCCAGCTCAACAAAGAGGAATTTGACAAACTCGCGTGCTGGATTGACCTCGGCGTCCCCTACTGTGGCGACTACGAGGAAGCCAATGCCTGGAACGAGGAAGAAAAGGCCAAATACAACCATTACCTGGCAAAACGTCGCAACATGGAAGCGCGCGAGCGCGAAAACATCCGGGCTTACCAGAACAGCCAGAACCCCACCTCCCCTCAGGAGGCAGCTCCGGGAACACGGGAAACGCTCTATCAGCACTGAGGGGAAGACGATGGACCCCGCAACCCGTTATTTTCGGGCCGGGAGGATGCGGCGCCGATAGTCGCGAGGCGACTCGCCCATGATGCGCGAAAACTGCCGGGCGAAGTAGTTGCTGTCGGTAAAACCCACCCGGAAGGCGATTTCGGTCACGGTCTGATCGCCCGAGCGGAGCAATTCGCACGCTTTCTGAATCCGGAGGCGGATGAGATAGGCCACGGGGGAACAACCGGTACTGCGCTTGAAGAACCGCTGCAGACTGCTGCGTGACATGTGCGCCACCCGGGCCAGTTCCGCCAGCGCGACGGGACTGGCGTAGTGCTCTTCGAGGAACCCGATGACCGACCCCATCCGCAGGAGCGGCTGAAGCGAGGGGGTCTGGGCCTGGGAGTAGCAGCGTGAAAGGTAGCCGATGATCTGCATGAACGCCGCCGTGCAGTGAAACGCATAGGCCGGTTCTTTGGCCGCAATCTCCCGCTCGAGGATTTCGGCCAGACCCGCCACGTGGTCCAGTTGTTCGGCGGTGAGGCGCAGGCGGTTCTCAAACCCATGTTCATCCCGGTAGAGGGGTTCGAGGGCGAACAGGGCATGGTAACCGGGCAGATTCCGCAGATCCACCATCGGCAACTGCATCTTGCGCATGTCGAAAAGGATATTGACCAGGACCAGATTGTCCAGATCGCGATAGCCGTGGGCGCGGTCTCCCTGGATCACGAACGCGTCCCCGGCCTGAACCTCGTAGGCGGATTTTTCGGTAAAGTGAATCCCGCGTCCCCCGAAAATCACCACCAGTTCACAAAACTGGTGGGTGTGGAGCGGATAGGGCTCCTGGGGATTGCGCCGGATGAGCCGGATGGACAGATTTTCATCCTCGAAGAATTCGCGGACGGTGAGGTGCTGAGCGGACATGGGGCTCTCGCTTCGCCGATTCGATCCGGAAAAGGTGGATGATCGCTCGTCAGATGAACCGTTTTCGGGCCTCGAACAATTTCTCGGATCTTCCCAGACCCCGTTTTTGTCCCCTGAAAACCGGGCCAAAGTGAACAAAAAAGCCTGAGCAGATTGTGCTGATTTTTGCGACGATTGTCAAGGTTTTTTCCTTTGTCCTCCCCCATACTCCTCAAGGTTATTTGACTGACGTCAGGAGCACCGCCTATCATGTTGGAAACGATCACGCGCCTGTCCCATGAATTTGGGACCTCGGATTATGTCAAGGGGGGAGGGGGCAACACCTCCGTCAAAGATGACATGACACTCTGGGTCAAACCGTCGGGAGTCACCTTGGCCGGATTGACTCCCCAGAAATTCGTCGCGCTTGACCGCGTCCGGCTGCGCGAACTGTTTGAAGTGAAACCGCCGGCGGAACCGTCGGCACGCGAAGCGCTGGTCAAGGACATGATGGCGCGCGCCCTCTGTCCCGGCTCAACGGGCCGCGCCTCGGTGGAGGCGCCCCTGCACGAATCCTTCAGCGCGCGGTACGTGGTCCACACCCACCCCTGCCTGGTGAGTGGCATGGTCTGCTCGAAGCGGGCCGAGGCGACCTGCCGCGAATTGTTCCCCGAAGCGCTCTGGGTCGAGTACGTGGACCCCGGTTATACCCTCTGTGCGCACGTGCGGCAGGCCATCCCGCAATACGTGGCGCAGAACGGCCAGGAGCCGGGGATCGTTTTTCTCCAGAATCACGGGGTGTTTGTCGCAGGCGACACGCCCGAGGAAATCCGCGCGCGTTACGACCGGATCATGGGACGGCTCCGTCAGGCCTACCAGGACGCCGGTGTCTCGACAACCCTCACGATTGGCCCCGCGCCCACCGACCTCATGGTGGCCGAAGTCACCGTTCGGCTGCGCGATCTGATGGGCGCCGACCAGACAGTACAGGTCGTCGGAAGTGGCATATTTGCCGCGGCAGACGGTCCGATCACCCCCGACCACATCGTGTATTCCAAGGCCTGGCTGCATTTCGGCATGCCGACCGCCGAATCACTGCTGGTCTTCCAGAACGCACACGGTTACATGCCCCGGGTAATCGTCAATGGCCGGGGCGTCTTTGGTGTCGGCGCCAATGCCAACACCGCGCAGCTGGCGCTGGAACTCGCGCAGGACGGCGCGCTGGTCAAACAGCTGGCCCAGGCGTTCGGGGGCTTGAACAACCTCGACAAACGCGCCAGCGATTTCATCGAAAACTGGGAAGTGGAAGCGTACCGCCGCCAACAGGCTGCCGGTTAATACCGCCTCCGGGCGATTGCGAACAGGAGAAAAATCATGAGCGACACCAACCGGATCGAGCAGGCGTATGCCTTGGCCAAAGAGGGGTATGCGGCCCTCGGCGTGGATACCGACAAGGCCCTTCAGGCCCTGAAAAACATCCCCGTCAGCCTTCACTGCTGGCAGGGGGACGATGTGGGCGGTTTTGAAACCCCCGACGCCACGCTCTCGGGCGGCGGCATCCAGGCCACCGGCAACTATCCGGGAAAAGCCCGGACGGCCGACGAACTGCGTGCCGACCTGGACAAGGCCCTGAGTCTGATCCCCGGCAAGCACCGCCTCAACCTCCACGCCATTTACGGCGAGTTCGGCGGCAAGCGGGTGGACCGCAATGAAATCCAGCCCGAGCATTACAGCCGCTGGATAGACTGGGCCCGCGCCAACGGCATGGGGATGGATTTCAACCCGAGTTACTTCTCACACCCCAAGGCGGAGGATGGGTTCACGCTCAGCCACGCCGACGCGGGCATCCGCCAGTTCTGGATCGAGCACGGCATCGCCTGCCGCAAGATCGGCGCGGTGATGGGTAAGACGCTCGGTTCCCCCTGCGTCACCAACATCTGGATTCCGGACGGCTACAAGGACATCCCCGCCGACCGCAA
>DAOPYU010000039.1:0-16836 GCA_035353095.1 Candidatus Sumerlaeota bacterium
TTTAATTGAGAATGGAGAATGGACAATTGACAATGAACCGCTTTTTAACCACGAAGGGGACAAAACACGAAAAGGACCTGAAGATCGATTTTTCATACTACTATCTCGCAAAATCTACGCAAGCCGCGTGTATTTATAGCGCGGCTTGCCTCAAAAAGCGCCCCAGCGGGGCGCGGGATAGTAGCCGGGGGGGGGAGCGAAGCGGAACCCCCGGATCTGTCCCCTAATTTTCCCGCCCCGGATGGGGCGGAGGAGAATCGGAGTTTCAATTTTTGTTTCGTATAACAAACCACCCTGCGCCCCTCCGGGGCGCGTATGAGGGGACTTTCTTCCGGGGGTTCCGCTTCGCTCCACCCCCGGCTACTGACCTGTACCCCTCCGGGGTACTTGGTTTTGGTTGCGGCTTCGGTGCGCCAAGTCCTTCGTGTTTTTCGGGGTTCTCTGTAGTTTTTGGTTTACGCCCTCTGCCGGTTCTCCGCGTCCCTGCGTTCCTGCGCGATTATTTTTCGTCCCCTCAGGGCTGCTGGAGAATCTTCATCATGCTGTCCGGATACCGGTTTCCGGCGGCGAGGCCTTTGGGTAACGCGTCGTCGATTTTCTTCAGATCCTCGGGACTAAGCGCCACCTCCGCCGCGGCGATGTTCTCCTCGAGGTACTTGCGGCGCTTGGTCCCGGGAATCGGCACAATGTCCTCCCCCTGCGCCATGACCCAGGCCAGGGCCAGCTGCGACGGGGTCAGTCCCTTTTCCGCGGCCAGCGACTTGATCCGCTCGACCAGTTTCAGGTTCTGAGCAAAATTCTCCCCCTGAAAGCGGGGACTGGTCCGGCGATAATCGTCCGGCGCGAAATCCTCCGGGCTTTTCAACTGCCCGGTCAGGAACCCGCGCCCCAACGGGCTGTACGCCACAAACCCGATCCCCAGTTCCCGTACGGTCGGGAGAACCTCCTCCTCCGTTTCCCGGGTCCAGAGCGAATACTCGGTCTGAAGCGCCGAGATGGGATGAACCGCCTGGGCGCGGCGGATCGTCGAGGGACTGGCTTCCGACAGGCCGAGAAACCGAACCTTGCCCGCCGTCACCAGCTCGGCCATCGCCCCGACCGTTTCCTCGATGGGGACCTCGGCGTCCACCCGGTGCTGGTAATACAAATCGATGTGATCCACCCCCAGTCGCTTGAGCGACGCATCGCAGGCGGAACGGACATAGTCCGGTCGCCCGCAGACCCGGGTGATGGGCCGGTACCCGTCGGGCAGCGGTTGGTCGGCCTTAATCGCGCCAAATTTCGTGGCAAGAATCACTGCGTTGCGATGGCCTTTGAGGGCTTTCCCGACCAGTTCCTCATTGGTGAACGGTCCATACACGTCCGCCGTGTCGAGGAAATTCACCCCGAGGTCCAGCGCCCGGTGAATCGTGGCGATGGACTCGGCCTCGTCGCGCTGGCCGTAAAAATCCGACATCCCCATGCACCCCAACCCCTGAGCCGAAACGACCAGCCCCTGCGACCCCAGTTTTTTCTGTTTCATCTCCGGTCTCCTTTTGGAATGGAAAAGTAGAGGCGGCCCGGGCGTCTCCCCCTCTCCTGGGTAAGAATGCCATGCCCCTCGATCCCCCATTTTCCCCGCTAGCCACTCATTTCACGGCGAACAGGCACTTCATTCCCTGTGCCGGTTTGCAGAAAACGGCAACGCTCCAGATTGAGCAGGTTTTGACCCCACTCGCGCTGGCCCGTTCTTCAAACGCCATTGTCTGATTTTAGAGTTATTGACCGGCCGGTGTAAACTGGAAATTGACTCGGGCGAAAACGAAAGGTTTTTTGGAATAGTCGGGCGGATAGGGCGGTACCTGACCCGCCTGCAAGACGGCATTGAGCGCCAGCTGATCCAGACCGGGAATACCCGTCCCCTGCCCCTGGACCACCTGGGGTTCTACGAGACGCCCATCCTGCAAAATCTTGAACCGCACGGTACAGGTCTTGTTCTCGCGGATATAAGGCGGAAGCACAAATTTCTGCTGGAGCGCATACACAATCTTATTGATGTAGTCGTCCGGGAACGAGGCATCTTCGACCACTCCCGCCTTTCCCCATGGCACCCCTGGACCCGGAGGCAGACCCGGAATCCCCATCGGCCCCTCCTGTCCGCCCGGGCGACCACTGGCCGAACCCAGCGGCGATCCCCCGTTGTTGGGCAGACCCGGTCGGGGCGGTTCCAACCCCGACCCTCCCGATTTGCCCCCTTCTCCTTTCGCACCGCCACTCCCGGGGTTGGGCGGCGGCGTCAAAGCCGGTTTCGGAGTGGCGGAAGCGCCTGCTTTTTCCGTCGGGGCGGGCGTATTGACCACCTTCTTGACTTCGGGCGCCGCTTTTTTCTTGATCTCCGGAGTCGGGGCGGGAGTCGGCGTTTTCGCCGGGGTCGGTTTGGGCGTGGGCTTTTCGGTCGGAGTCGGACTCGGCGTGGGTTTCTCGGTCGGGGTCGGACTCGGCGTGGGAGTCTTGGTTGGGGTGGGAGTCGGTGTTTTCTTCTCGGACTCCATGGCCATTTTATCCACGTTCGCATCCTCGGGAGGCGGCGTGGGAGTCGGTTCGGGAACCGGCGTGGGTTTGGGCGTGGCAACCGGGGTGGGAACCGGAGTGGGAACGGGCGTGGGCGCCGGGGTGGGAGCGGGTGTCGGTTCCGGAGCAGGCGTGGGCGTCGCCGCAGGCGGGGTGTCTTCGCCTCCCCCTTCCGGCTGAAGAAAACTCGTCGTTCCCAGAATAATCGGGTCCGGCACTCCCCCTCCTCCGAGCCTTCGATCCCTCTTGAGGGGCGGCAACAATCCGATTCCGATCACCAGCAACAAAAAACCGATATGCGCGCAGAAAGAGCACACCATATATTTGAAAATAGAACTATAAGACTGTTTCTCGTATAATAACATAATAGGTTCCTGCTGGAACGGGCAGCTGCGGGAACAGGATATTTATTTACCGGACTTCTTCGACGCTTTCCCGGCGGGCTTCTCCTCGACGGGTTTGGCCCCTCCCTTGGAGTCGGTCGAAGCCGGAGCGGCTTTTCCCTCTTCAGCCGCCGGCAGGGTTTTGAACCCCACTCGGGTAACCCCCACCTGAGCCAGAGCGTTCAGAACACTCGACACCCCCTGCCAGCTGGCCTCTTTGTCCGCTTCCACGACAACTCCCAGTTCGGGTTTGGACGTTTGCTCATTCGGGGTCTTACTTTTGAGTTTTTCCTGTTCGTCCTTGACCATGCTTTTGAGTTCTTCGAGATCAACCGGCTGCTGCCTGGCATACACCTGCTCTTTTTTGTCATCCGCAGCGGCCGCCAGTTTCTCGATCGTGATCAGGAACGTCTTGTCCGGAGGTATATTCAACGCGGGGGCAGCGACAACCTTGGGCAAGTCAACCTTAATCCCTTGACTCAACTGGGGCGCGACCAGCATGAACACGATCAGGAGAATAAATGCCGTGTCCAGGAGATTGGTGACGTTCATCTCCGACATGGCGCGAAGAGGTTGACAATGACGACGCATACTCATACTCCTTCGACCTCTATGTCCGGAAAAAGTTCCCGGTCAGACACGCTGTTTCAGCAACTGCTTCTGGATGATATTGGCCAGTTCGAGCGCAAACGAGTCCATCTGGCTGGTCAGCACCTGCACACGCGCGGTGAAGTAGTTGTATGCCATGGAAGCCGGAATGGCCGCCGCCAACCCACCAACGGTCGAGGTGAGAGCAGTCGAGATCCCGGGCGCCAACTCACTGAGCGCGGCCGAGGTTGAAGCCCCCATTTTCTCGAAGGCGATCATGATCCCCCACACCGTCCCGAACAGACCAAAGAAGGGGCACACATTCGAAGTCACCGCCAGGAAAATGATGTTACTCTCCAGATGCGAGACTTCGTTGGTGATCGTGCGCTCGAAAACACGCTCGACCCCCGCCTTGGCCACCTCGACGCGCTGCTCGGGGCTAAGGTTGTAACCCACCTTATACCAGTCTTCCAGCTCGAGTTCCAGATACCCTTCGCGCAAAATCTGGGCCAGGGGACTATCCGGATAGGCCGAAGCATTCTGGTACGCTTCCTCCAACCCGCCACTGCCGGACATACACTCGTTGATGAAACGGGTCGTTTGCCTGGAAGCGGCCCGCAAGTGGAGCGCCTTATAAATAATGATGGTCCAACTGGCTATCGAGAACAACACCGTCGAGAGCATACACGCCTTTCCGATGATGTCGGAATTGCGGATGACCTTGAAAATGTCCATCCCGAGCCAGGAGGCCACTCCTTTTCCCATTTCTTCCGAACAGGCGGACAGAAATAGAAAACCGAACAGAAGCGCGAGAAGGGAGGCAAACTGGGTCCGCCAGATGTGGCGACGCACCAGAAGGGGATGAGCGGCGGTTTTGTCGAAACGGAAAGGGGAAGTCATCATGATTTTTCGATCCCAAAGAAGTCGACCAGAAGGTCGAAATCGTCCAGAGAGTGGTATTGAATTTCCACTTTGCCAGAAGTGGAACTGGCCGCCTTGATACGCACCGGCAGGCCGATTTTCATGGAAAGTTGTTCCTGAAGCGAACCCACCTCGACCTGAAGGTTGTCGTCAGGTTGAGGGGGTTTGATTTTTTTCGGTTTCAGCATGCGGCGCGATTCGGCCTCGGCTTCGCGTACCGAAAAGCCCTTGGCCAGGATCAGGTTCCGCAGCGCACGCTGCTTGGGGGTATCGGGGAGGGACAAAATGGCTCGCGCGTGGCCGGAGGTCAGACGATTTTCCAGCAAATCCTCTTGAATATCCGTTGGAAGGTTCAAAAGGCGCAGGCTGTTGGCCACCGTCGAGCGATTTTTCCCCACCCGCGTGGCGATTTCTTCCTGCGTCAGGCCGAATTGTTCGATCAGGGAATGGTACGCGCGCGCTTCTTCAATCGCGTTCAGGTCCTCGCGCTGCAGGTTTTCGACCAGCGCCATTTCAAACGACTTCTCGTCTGTGGCATCCGTCACCCGACAGGGAACCGTTTCCAACTTCAAAAGAGTCGCGGCACGATAGCGCCGCTCCCCCGCGATCAATTCATAGAAATCGAGCTGCTTGCGCACCAGCAGAGGCTGGAGAATCCCCAGTTCCCGAATGGAATCGGCCAGTTCCTGGATATGGTGTTCGTCGAATTCCTTGCGGGGTTGGTTGATGTTGGGCCGAATCTCCACCAGAGGAAGTTCCAGAAGGCGCAAGTTGTCTTGCGAAGGGAGAATGGCAGGCGTTGTTCGGGGTCCAATCAGAGAGTCAAGTCCGCGCCCCAACGCGAGTCTTTTCGCAGACATTCAGTACCTCCTCACAAAGTTTGACGTAATGTTCGGCGCCCGAGGAGCGCAAATCGTAAAAAATAATCGGTTTTCCGAAGCTGGCCGCCTCACTGATCTTCACAGAACGCGAAATCACCGTATTGAAAACCTGATCACCGAAAACCCGGCGAACCTCACTGTGGACCTGCTGAGCCAGATTGGTCCGGCCGTCGTACATGGTAACAGCCAATCCAAGGATAGACAAATCGGGATTCAGGCTTCCCTTAATCCGCTCAACAGTGTTGACCAGGGCACTCAATCCCTCCAGAGCATAGTATTCGCTCTGGACCGGAATCAGAACATGGCGGGCGAAGGTGAGCACATTGACTGTCAACAAACCCAGCGAGGGTGGACAATCTATCAGGATATACTCATAGAACGGTAAAGCGGATTGCAGAGCCAGTTCGAGCCGGTTAGAGCGGTCCGGCATATCGATCAGTTCCAATTCAGCCCCCACGAGATCAATGGTTGCCGGCACGACGTCCAGCAATTCAATGAAAGTGGGGTGAATGGCTTCCTGGGCGGTGGCGGAACCGGTGAGAAGTTCGTAGGAACCCGCCTGAATGGTGCTTTTATCCACCCCCACTCCACTGCTGGCATTTCCCTGGGGGTCCATGTCCACCAGCAGGGTTTTGCGCCGGGCGGCCGCCAGGCACGCCGCAAGGTTGACGGCTGTGGTGGTTTTTCCCACTCCACCTTTTTGATTCGTGACCGCAATCACAAACGTCATGGAAGTCCCTTGGACACCTCAAGAAGATCCTGCGAGGGGAATGGCCTGACAGAATCAGGATGGGTTCGAATGTTTCACGTGAAACTTGAAGAGGCAGGGCTTGATGTGTTTCACGTGAAACAGAACCGGAACGCCTCACAAACCCTCATCATAGTCTTTTCCCGCGTCATATCAAGTTCAAACTGCACGGACCCGTCAATTAAAGGACGACCGGGTCCTTCGAGTCCACCTCTTCACACAATAAAAGGGCTTCCGCGACGTGTTCCAGAACATCGCGCGCAGTCATGCCCCGTTCTCCTTTCCGTTCCCGAACCAGATCACCTGCCATGCCATGCACGTAGGCCCCGATCCTGGCCGCTTCCAGAGCACTGCATCCCTGAGCCAGTAGCCCCCCGATCAGACCGGTCAGAACGTCGCCTGTTCCCCCCTTTGCCATCCCCGCATTACCCGTCGGATTGACAAAGATCCTCCCCTCCGGTTCCGCAATTACGGTGTAGGCTCCCTTCAACAGAACCACGGTCTGACTCTCCCGTGCCAGATATCGGGCCGCTTCAAAACGATCCTCTTGAATTTCCTTCACGGACCTCCCCAGTATTCGCGCCATTTCTCCCGGATGCGGCGTCAGAACAGTCGGAGCTTCCCGTTTCGTCAGGTACAAGACCTTTTCCTTCAAACAATTCAAAGCGTCTGCGTCAATCACCAGGGGCTTTTCCACACAAACCAGTTCATCCACCAGACGAACCGTTTCTTCCGCGGTCCCGATTCCAGGTCCAACTGCAATGGCCGTCGCTTTTTCCAGGCAGAGTTCGAGTCGCGTCCAGTTTTCATAGGACAGAATATGATGATTCTTTCCATCAAGGGGAATTTTGACTGCCTCGACCAACATCCCTTCAACCACATTCTGCACTTCCCGGGGAAATGCTCCATAGACCATTCCGCAACCAGATCGAAGGGCGCAGGCAGTGGTCAGGAATGCCGCTCCGCTCATACCCCAACTGCCCGCCAAGACTAAAAGCGATCCAAAAGTTCCCTTGTGCCCGTCATACATCCGTTCCGGCAGTCCATTCTGAACATCCTCAAGGGTAATCAGGTGGTTTTTCAAGTCTTTGGATTCAACGATATTTGCCGGAAACCCGATGTCCGCGACAGTTACCCTTCCACAGACCTGCGGACCAACTCCCTGAATCATCCCCAACTTGGGCAAGCCAATCGTGACGGTTTCAGACGCCACAATACAGGCCCCTTCTGCTTCTCCCGTATTGCTGTTCAAGCCAGAGGGAATGTCAATTGCAACAATTGTCTGGTCGAGCGCATTCATGGCGGCGATTGCTTCCCCAAAACATCCTCGAGGCGCCCCTTCCAGGCCGGTTCCCAGGATTGCATCTACCAGTACATCGCAATCGGCGAAAACTTCTTCCATCCCCTCAACGCTGTGTCGGTCAAGTATCACAATGTCATCGGGCAGCCGTTCAAAATTGGTTCTACCCGATTCGCTGAGATTATTTCCCGCCGTCAGCATGATCAGGGCAACCTCAATTCCTTTTTCTCTCAGTCGCCGTGCTACGACCAGACCGTCTCCCGCGTTGTTTCCTTTTCCCGTCACAATTCCCACTTTTTTCGGGTTCCAATTTTCCAAAAGACAATCAGTGACCTTGGTCCCGGCCCGCTCCATCAATTCAATGCCGGGAATTTCGTTCTCCTGAATAGTCCGGAAATCTATTTCTTTCATTTCCTCTCCCGTGACCAGTTTTATCGCCATTTTTGATCTCCTTCTTTTTGATATTCCCCCACTATTCTAGATAAAACCCCTTCTCTGCAAGCAAAAACCTCTTTAAAAAATCCTTCAAAATTTATTTAATATAGAACATAATTATGAATATTAAAGACCAAAAAAACTCCCCCTGTTTCCAGGAGGAGTTTTTGATCCACATACAGGCTGCTCTCAGCCTTCCTTGATTGCTTCCATGGGACATTCCGCGGCACAAGCGCCGCAATCCGTACAGGTATTCGCGTCGATTTCGAACTTCGGGTCCCCTTCTTTAATCGCCTCAACCGGACACACCGACATGCAAGTGCCACACATCGTACAATCATCCCCAATTACATAAGCCATTGTTGTTTTTCCTCTCTCTGTATTTTTGCAGGAAGCATTTCATCCCCGCATTGCTTTCCATAGTTCTATCCTAACGGTTGCCTGCAATTTCTTTCAAGAAAAATCCACTCTCTACAAAAACATGCACCTGTGCAAAAACCCCAAAACCTGTGCAAAAAAAAATAAAAATTAGTCTAACTCTAATTTTTACAATGATATGATAAAACGCCTTGCCTGTTCAAAAGTCTGTGCATATCTTTCCACAGAAAATAACACTCAAATCGAGCCTACAGGCCGCTTTTTCACATATTTTATCTCAAAATGCTTTTCAACAGCCTATCCCCAGAATTCAATCGAAAAAGGAATCGAGTTCACAGTCTCGTCCACTCATTTTCAATCCTGTGCACACAAGTTGAAAAAACCGATCCCGGCCTGTGCAATCTAAAACACTTAAACATAAGGAGATAAATAGATATGCACACTTTGCACAGCCCTTCTTATACTTCTTTTATATTTCATCTATTCTTTAATAATAACAACAACAGCCGAACAACCGGTCAGATTCAGCCTTCGTTTCCTTTCGACTTGCATTCCCTGCGAATTTTCCCTATTTTTCAATGAATGCTTTCGTTGGCGTCCGTTTGCCAACAGCGCGTTTTTCAACTGCTCTTGCCCGAGTGGTGGAATTGGCAGACACAAGGGACTTTGAACCGCTTCATGCGGACACAGAGTGCTCCAATCGAAAGGTTGGAAGTAGAATCGGGCTGTTTGCTGGAAACCCTGAGTATCCTGAGGTGCCTGCTGCGACCACAGTGCCGGATGACCCGGAAAAAGGCAAAAATCCTCAGGTGCAGACAATCAGCAGGGAAGCCGTGGTTGGCCCCTCAGAGACTATACGCCCGACTCCCGGGATTTACCGGGAGATGATATAGTCCAGACCGTCAACGACATCGTTTGTTTCGATGTTGGCCTGGGCGACCAGGTGCGGCAGGAAAATCCCTCGATCTGAGAAGATCGTGCCGGTTCGAGCCCGGCCTCGGGCACCAGAATTAGAGCGGTGAGGTGGCAGGAAGAACTCTTCTCCTTTTCTTTCGGCCTGTTTCAGTTGCGACTTTGAATATCTATGCTTTCTTCAGCGGACAATTCACCTACCCTGCCTGACGGGATCATATCCCGATGGGATCGTTTTCCTTTGAATCCTACCGGCTTCAAGATTTTCAGAATCAAAGTCAAGAAATCGGAAATAGGCTATTTTAACGCGATCCTTGAAGCCTATGATCATGTTTTACGGGTCAGAACAGAAAGCATTAAAACAGGCATACTCGTTATTTTAGTCGCCTCATATTTTGAGGAGCCTTACCATAAATTGATTGCGTCGCTTCAAAAAGAACACGAAGTAGAATTTCTTTCATAGTCCTTCACTCTCACTTTCAGTACGCAAAGGATTCCTTGAATGAACGGAAGTCTTTCGGAGCACGAAAAATGGCGGCAGCGCGCCCAGGCCATCATGTTTTGGATGGGGGTGATATTTCTGAGCATCCATGTGTCAGCAATGACCCCTTATACCCACCAGCTCGATGACATCAAGGAGGTGGTGGTTCGTACACTGGGTCCCATCCTGATGATCGCCTATTTTGCGCTTCTGGCGCTTCGCCTGCTCGATCCGCCCCGAAAGGGTCTGGCGATTACACTGGGTTCGTATTACATAGCCACGGCTATTTCGACCCTGCTGGCGCCAGTCGAATCGCGCTGGGTGGCATGGGACGGATTTCAACTGCAATGGTCGCTTCTCGGACCTTTTTTTGCCTTTATGGGGTGTTCCAGTGAAAAACGGTATGTACGCCACACCGTTCTTTTCTTCACATTGTTGACGCTGGTAACGACGGCTTTCGGGTTGTTGCACACGGGTGTGGAAGGCCGGCCCGGGGTGCCCAGTGTCAAGTTCCAGGAATATTCCAAGACACAGCAAGCGGAAATGAGCCAGATCAATACACTCACTCAGAAAATGGAAGAAGAACGCGCCCTGGCCGAGAAAGAAAAGCGCCAACCCGACAATATAAAACTGAAGACACTCTACGACTCCGCTTCAAGTATCGAGGCAAAACAGAACGCCCGATCGGATACCTATCTTTTTAACATGGTGAATACCTTGCACAGTGCGCGGTGGACCATGATGTCGCTGATCCTGAACCGTAATTTCTATTCGGCCTTCCTCCTGCTCGTGGCGCCCTTTATCCTTGCTTCGCTTGTTCTGGTACCGTTGGGTTCCTGGAAACAGGTCGCCTGGATATCGGGTATTGTTCTGGGGATATGCCTGATGTCGGATTTGACACTGGGTTATTTTTCCCAAATCGTTCCTGAGAAGTATCTCCAGATTCTCTGTTTTCTTCTTCTGCCGGCCTTGGCATTCCCTGCGCTGTCCCTGATCCGGCAGAAATGGGCCCAACACTATAAATTTTGTCTCATCTGCATGGTCGTTTTATTTCTGCTGGCGGGAGTTTGCCTGGTTGCTCATCTCCGCCTGTTGCTTCTGTTGTGTGTGATCCCGGTTGTCGGGGGGTCGCTCTGGCTGCTGGTCGAATCCCGGGCAGGACGAGGACTTTGTGCGTTTTCCCTGATACTGGCGGTACTCTGTCTGGGTCTTTCCGGTCCGAAAGTTTTCATCCCCGAGGATATTCCATCCTTCAACCAGTTTGCGATCTCGGTCATGGAAAACAAAGATAAGCCCGACACGGCTGCCAGCCTTTTCTACAACGACAAAAATATGAAACTGGTGTTGTCTTCCAGTATTCAGGGAACTCTGACTGGCTATCAATGGTTTACCTTTTTCGAATGGATGAATAAGTCTCTGGCCAATCCGGAGTTTTTCACGGGAGAAATCTTGAAGCAGGCGTCGGTTTCTCCCAGGTTGTGTGTCGAGTGGGATAAACGAAACACCCTGAGCGAATCGGATGTTTTCACGATGAATAAGGCCATCCTGGGCGAGTGTATTCCTCAGGTCGTGGGTGCGCGTCCCTACTGGCACGGATTCTGGGCGTTTCTTCTGTTGCCAGTGGTGGTTGTGGCGTTTCTGCGGATGCCGTCGTTTACCTGGCGGATGGGAATGGTGCTGCTTTTCATTGGCGCCGTGGTCTCGCTCTATATGACCAAGAGTAAGATTACGCTCTACTTCGCGCTCGAGTTCGAAATTTTCATGATGTTGTGCCTGTCCATTTTTGCGGCCCGGTTCAACTTCGGGCGTCCCGGTCGGTTGGTTCTGGCTACCTTCCTCTTATGTGTCGTTCTGGGGACGGCGCTCCTGGCGGTGCTGCCGGGGGACCGGGCGGTGGGACGGTTCACGCGAAAGTTTGTCACCGAGCAGGTGCGGGACTTTGAAAACCCATTGACCGCCCGATTCATTCTGTGGGATGGCGCCTGGCAGATTTTCAAGAAGCACTGGCTCACCGGGTCGGGCATCAAGGGGTACCTGGTGTTCTATCCCTATGAACGGCGTCCCGACTACAATCTTTACGAAATCAACCACGTGACGGTGTTCTCGCACAATATTTTCCTCGACGTGCTGTCCGACACCGGGATCATCGGGTTCATTACATTCGTCAGTTTCCTGGGATTTCTCTATTGGAAGTGTACCGCCCGGCTCTGGCGTTCGCACGATCTGGATACGCGCATCACCATGATCTGTGTGTTGGGGGCGATGACGGGATTCCTGATCGCCAACCTGACCTGTCCCAATTCACGCTGGCCCATCGGGGCGGGCAACATGTGGGCGGTTCTGGGTTTCATGGCGGGCATGATCAACCGCCGGGCATCCGAAGAATCCTCCGAAGTTGCTCAATGGCGCCCCACAGCGAAACAGGCCCAGATGGTTTATGTCATGCTGGGACTCAGCATTCTGGGATTTGGCGTCACCACCACCAATGCCTACCACTTCTTCCGCGGGTCCATGTTACACAATGACGGGTTGAAAATTCTGGGCAACCCGCCCGAGAATCCCGGTCCCCTGGCCCGGTATCTGGACAATATTTCCGCCCTTCAACGGGAAAGTCGCAAGCCGGGTCTGACCGCGGCCCAGAAAGCCCGCAACGAGCAACAGATCAATTATTACATTCAGCAGTTCGGACGGGAACGCGATAACGCCATCGGGCTGTTCCGCGAATCCATCAAAGAGAATCCGACCTTCCTGACCAGCTACTACAAACTGGCCTCGATTCTCTCGATGGGCAATGGACTTCAGGTTACCAAAGACAATCTGGAGCAAGCCCTGGCCACCTACAAACAGATGCAGGAGTACTCGGCCGAATTTTCCCAGACCCGTTACAATCTCGGTATGTTGTATTACCGGTTGTTGAGCATCGAGCGCATGGAACAGTCCCGGGCCAAGGCCGATCCCAAGTTTGATCAGGTGGCGGCGGAGGCGCGGATCAAGGAGTTGCTGAAAAACGCCATCGTGAATTTCCGCATGGAAGCGGCTCGGACCATCGTGCAGGGGTCCTGCACCGAATACCTGGTGGATATGCTCCTGACCGAGGAGAACAAACGGCCCGATACGTCTATCCTGGCCGAGGATATTCTGGACGCCTCCGCTTTCCTGAAAAAAGTGAACAAGGGAAAAGATCCCCTCTCGCAGAAACTGCAGGAGTCGTTGGCTGAAGTTCAGACATTGGCGAAGAATGTCAAACCGGACGATCCGGCGCTTGCCGAGGCGATCTGTGCCGTCCTCAACAAAGTCCTGGCCGGCCCGACACTCCTGACCGCCGAGGAAGTTCAGAAACTCCAACTCACCCCCCGTATGCAGCGCCGCATGGGTTATACCCTCGAGGGAGAAGAGGCGCTGATGCGCAACCGCGCCCTGTTGAACGAGGTCTATAAGGATTCGCTCCAGCGCCATCCGGAAGACGAAGCGGTTCAGGCGCTCGCGACACTCTACGACAGCTGGCGCATTATTCTGGTGGAAGACAAGGGGGTGCGCCGCACGCCGGACCAGATCCGCGAAGAAGTCTGGAACTGGGGAATGGAGTACATCCAGTACGCCGCCCGGACCAACCAGTTGGTCGAGGCTCAGGACCTTCTGTTCCGTCTGTCTGAGCTGCCCCGGACCACTATCAAGGCGTTGCAGAGACGCGCTCAGCGCGAAGAAAACCGCACGGCGCAGCAATTCCTGCAGGGAATGGACAGCCTCGAAGACCTGCGGGCCGGACTGGCCCGCACGATCAGCGAAGCCTATGAACGGAAAAACAACCCGGCGGGCGCCCTCGCGTTCATGCAGACGTACTTGCAGCATTTCCCGGGGGATACGGCTGGACGGCTGGATCTGGCCCAGATGCTGCGCGAGTCGGGCCGCCTGCGCGAGGCCATGGAACAGGCGTTGCTGTGTGAAAAACTCGATCCGGCGAAGAAAGAGGTTGTGTACCAGTTGTTCAAGATCGAGGAAGCGGCGAACAATCGGCCCAAGGCGACCGAGTACGCCCAGCGGTGTACTCAGGCGGCCGGTCTGGCGCCGAGCCTGAAACAGGAAGCGGTCACGTACCTGGCCCAGCCTGCGACTCCCCCGGCGGCTTCGCTTCCGGTTTCCGCCCCTGTTCCAGATTCCGTCACCCCGTCGCAGCCGGCTCCCGCGCCCACGCCGGTTCCGGCGGAACAGGGTTGAACGGTCGGACCGGACAATCCGGAGTAAACCTGGAAACCGCAGTTGAGGGCCGAAAACGAGTTTTTTGTTCTTGTGTTATGGCGCGAAAACGGTTTGGGCTCCCTCACCTTTTGGGTGAGGGAGTTGACTACCCCAATCGGGAGATGGGCGGTCCCGGGAACCGCTTTCTCCCCCAAAAAGTGGGTATTTCCGGGAGGGCGGGCGTCTCGCCCGCCTGAAAGGAAAGCCGTGGCTGGAGCGCTCAACAGCGGTTTTCATACCCCGTTGCACTCAAAAGGATACCGCACACCCCTTAACCACGAAAGGCACGAAACACTCGAAAAACGCAGTTTTCTTGTCCTTCGTACGGCGACGATTTTCAGCCACAAAAATGCACAGAAGGCACAGGAACTTCCTGTTTTTGTGACTTTTGTGCCTCCTGTGGCCAACAACAAACGTTCTCCGTGTCCCTGCGTCTCTGCGCGATGATTCTTTACATCCCCGTTCTCTGGGTTTTCGTGTATCTTCGGGGTATCAGACCTCTCATCTGGGCGGACAAACAGGTCCGCCCCCACGGATGGGTTGCGGCTTCGCTGCGCCAGGCCTTCTTGTGTTCTTTCGTGGTTGAGCAAAGCGGTTTCAGCACGATCCTCATACGAGGGTTTGTGCCATCTTGAATGCAAATTCGTATCAGAATGAAAAATTCTGAAAATCCCGTTTGGGTTTACTCGATTTTTCCCGCTCTCACCGTCGCTTGAACAGGCTTGCGATGGTCAGCAGGAACGCAAACAGGAGGACAAATCCCACGGCGGCCAGTTTGATCAGAAAGGCCAGGTCAAAACTTTTCCGCTTGCCGGCAGCGTCCTTTTTTGAAGTGTCCTTTTCTGAGGCGTTGCCCGACTTCGAGTCGTTCCGGTCGGTGTTCCCGCTTTCCAGCGTCTGCGGCGGACGCAGGTCGTCGGACGGCAGAGCCAACCGCAGGTTGGGGTTCGGAGTCAGGGCCGTGTGGGAAGTGGCCGCCGACTCCCCTTCGGCCGGGAAGTTCCAGTTTTCGGGTTGCGCCGCCGTCCCCTGCGGATCGGGCCAGAGCGGTTCGTCGAGCAGGGAGTAGGACTTGTAACCGGGCGCGTCGTAGTGCCACCATTCTTCGTTGATGGTGGTAAAATTTTCGGCGGCCATCACGCGGGTGAGCAGTTCCATGTTGGAACGCGCCTCGGGCGTCATGCCCGTCCAGGTGCGGTGGGAGGTTTCGTTGAACGTCAGGTAAGGCGACGGCATGTTGAGTTCGCGCCCCTGCCGGTCGGTGACGGTACAATCCACCGCCGCGGCGCGGTTGTGGCGCGAGCCGACTTCGGGCGAGGCCAGGTACAGAAGATGTTCGGGCACGGACCCGTTTTTCTCGAGTAGTTCCTCGGCGTAGCGGCGGTAGAGTTTCTGCGTGATCGAGAAGGGGCGGTAGGCGTCGTAGAGCTTGAGTTGCAGGCCCTGCTGGTTGAGGCGCTTCTCGACCTTGAGGATTTTTTCGGCCACCTCGCGGCGCAGCACCAGCCGCGGCTTTTCATAGATCGGTTCGGGAAAGAGGGGGTTCTGGGTGGCCCATTTCTGGTCGCGTTCGATTTGCGGGGCGAACTCGGCCATGTCCACGAGGTCCGGAACCTGGTACAGGTGGCACGGTTCGAGCGCGTTGAGCGCCCAGACGCTCAGGTAGGCCCGGCGGATCTGCGATCCGTCGAGGAGGCGCTGGACGTTCAAGACCTTGGGAAAACGCTGCTTGTTCTGGTATTCCACCTTGAGCCACAGGTCGGCCAGAGGGGCGGTGAGGTCTGGAGTGGGCGCCGGCTGGCGCAGCGTGCCAAACATGGCCACCACGCGCAGGTTTGTACCGGGCAGCGTCAGGGTGTCGGGTGGGAGGAACCGTTCGGCCAGCGCCCCGCCCACGCGCGACTTCGGGTCCACGACCAGCGCGACAAGGAAAGCCGGACGGTTGGTTTCTTCGGTGGGAAGCGCGTAGGAACGCTTCGGGTCCTTTTTGTCGGCGCTGGCGCTCAACCCGCGGCCCGGCATGGGCGAACGCAGGAGGGCCTGACCCCGCACCACGGAAAACTCCGCCTCCGCCGCCACGAGCCAGGCGCCGGCAGCGGGCGCTTCGGCCACCGCCCGGGCCAGAATCGCCTCGACCGGCTGCGCGGCGCGTGTGCCGCTCTGCCAGAAAATCCGCGCCGAAGCGTCGGTCCGCTGGTCCACACCGATGGCCCATCCCAACCGTGCGACCGATTCATAGGCGTACAGTTTATTTTCCGGGTCCCCCTCGGTGCTCTTGACCACGATGCGCCGACCGGTGGTCAGGAACCATCCGCCGGTGTCCGGTCCGTCCACAGTGGCGAATCCCAGCGCGGCGGCCATGTCGGGCGGATTGACGGGCACGAAGTCCGCCTTGTTCAACTGGCCGGAGGCGAGCCGGTTCCACGCGCCCACGACGAACGCCTTGGCGGCGGGGTGGGGGTTGCGGTACACCACGCTCCATTGCGGTTCCGCGGTGGCCTGGGTCCAGGGATCGGATTTTGGGGGTTCGAAGGCAGGGGCTGTAACGGTCGGAGGGGTCGCTTTGCCTTTGGTATCTGTTTTGACCGAAGTTTTTCCCGGCGCCGGGGTTTGAACCGCCCGTTTCGGGAGGGGCCGCAGATAGCGCACTGCGCCGGTGGCGCTCGTGGCGCTGGACGCCGAGGTCTGGCCCGCTGGCGAACTCGGGACCGCCGGTTCGACCTGCTGACGGGGGCGGGTGGCGCCGGTCAACAGGGAGGCCGCCAGAAACGCGGCGGCGAGAAGAAGAGGGAAGGATGCGATGATTCGGGGTTTCGAATGGCGATGGGTGGGCGATAGCAAAACGGGTCCAATCCTTTTTCGGACGGGCCGTCCCGGACTGGAACGGCGGAGGAGGTAGGTGGAACGGTGGAGGAGGAAACATTCCGTTGGTTCTTCCCCACGGAGATTCCAACGCCACCGGATAGATTCTGACACAGGACGACACTCTTGACAACAGGAACCGAACGCACCTGGCAAAACCG
>DAOPYU010000040.1:0-16561 GCA_035353095.1 Candidatus Sumerlaeota bacterium
CCGCCGCGACCCACTTGGGAACGATGCTGCGCCAGGCGCCGGTCTCGTTCTTGCGCAGAATGAAGCGGTAACTGTCCGCCAGCGCCAGGTTCACCAGCATGATTGCGAAGGACAGACCGGACACCCCGGTCAGGTCGCAGACCTGAATCATCACCGGTGAGTTGACCTGCGTGTGTCCCAGATAAAGCCAGGGAAAAGCCAGTTCCGTCTGGGCGCGCAACACCTCGAGCACCGTCCAGAGCGCCGGAACAAAAAAGAACCGCAACCACCCCCGGTGCGGCAGAATCAGACTCGCCAGCAGGCCGAACAGCGCCGGACCGAAGAAGGCGTAGATAAACGCCATGATGGGAACCCCCACCACGATCCAGGGATTGAACGCGTAGAGCTGGTTGAGCCACAGCAGATTCAGGTAGAAGAAAACCCACCCGAAGACCAGCCCGATCCAGAACCCCTGTTTCGGTCCGCACTGATACAACTGACGCAGGAACGGGATCAGCCCCACCCAGGCGACCAGGGCCATCTCGAATTTCGGGAACGGCAGACACATCAACCCCGCCGAAATCACCGCCCAGAAACAGGACGTGGTAAACCGTTCCAGCTCGTCGCTCGACGGGAAAAACCGTTCCAGAATAAACGTCACCGGACGAAACCCCAGCAGGCCCTGAATCAATCGCATGAGAGAGAATCCTTTCGAATCACCCGGTCCTATAGCCCTTGCCCAAAAGAATCTTCATTCTGACACGGAGTCAGGTGTTCCAGATCCAAGTCCCGTCAGGGACTTCTGACAATAGCCCAGCGCTTCAGCGCTGGGTTCCGGAACACCCGTTTTCCCCGTCCCGGAGGGACGGCTGTCGGTTCCCCCGGGGTTTTCAGTCGTCCCTCCGGGACGAATTATCTGAGGACCCCTTTCCCACCGTTGAAACGGTGGGCTACTTTCTGGCCGTCCCTCCGGGACGGAACGACTGATTGTCAGAACCGACAGTCGGAATAATGAAGGTTCTTTCTGGCAATTACGATAAGCCTTTGGAATTCTATCGCAGTGAAAACACCCGACGGGTGATTCCCGGAAGCATGGGTTCGAGGCGGTCGGTAAGCGCCAAAGGCGCGTCTTGTGCCAGCCTGGGGCATCGCCCCAGGAAAACCGATCGGTTATTCAGGCAAGGGCTGAGAACCCGAACTATCAAGGTTTTCCACTTTTCATAGTCCGGGCCTTCAGCCCTTGTAAGAAAGGGATACCTTTCCTGGGGCGACGCTTCGCTTGCCCCAGGCGGGTATAAATCCGCGCCGTTGGCGCTCAACTGCGACTTACAGGTTCATGCGCCGGTAACAACCGGCTAAAGGGTTCTGTGACACATCTTCTGTAGAAAACGGGGGAAGACCGCCATCGGTCTTCCCCCGTTTTGTTCTATCGAAAAGGATGTTTTCAGGAAAAGTGAAACCGAACGATTACTCTTCACACCACGTCAACACCACCTTGCCCGACATGCCCGAACACATGACCTCGAAGGCCTCCTGAAATTCGGTATAAGGGTAGCGGTGCGTGATGATGGGCGAAATGTCGAGGCCCGTCTGGAGCATCGAGGTCATCATGTACCAGGTCTCGTACATCTCGCGCCCGTAGATCCCCTTGATGGTGAGCATGTTGAAGATGACGGTGTTCCAGTCAATCTGGACGTCGCCGCTGGGAATGCCGAGCAGCGCGATCTTGCCGCCATGGCACATGTTGGAGATCATGTCTTTGAAGGCCGGGCCGTAGCCCGACATTTCCAGGCCGACATCGAATCCTTCATGCATTCCGAGTTGCTTCTGCACGTCGGCCAGGCTGGTCGTCGTGGGGTCCACGGCGAGCGTCGCCCCCATTTTTTCGGCCAGCGCCCGGCGGTAGGGGTTGGGGTCGGTGATGACGACAAACCGCGCGCCCGCATGGCGAACGATGGCCACACACATGATCCCGATGGGGCCGGCGCCCGTGATGAGCACATCCTCACCCAGCACGGGAAAGGAAAGCGCCGAGTGTGTCGCGTTGCCGAACGGGTCGAAAATCGAGGTGACTTCCTTGGGAATGTTCGGGTCGGCGTGCCAGACATTGGTGACGGGAATCGAGAGATACTCGGCGTAAGCGCCGGGACGGTTGACTCCCACGCCGCTGGTCTTGTTGCACAGGTGGCGGCGGCCCGCCAGGCAGTTGCGGCAGCGCCCGCACACGATGTGCCCCTCGCCCGAGACCACATCGCCGATTTCCAGATCGGTGACATTGCTGCCCATTGCGGCCACCGTGCCCACAAATTCATGCCCGACCGTCATGGGAACGGGAATGGTCTTCTGCGCCCAGGCGTCCCACTTGTAGATATGCACATCGGTCCCGCAGATGGCGGTTTTATGGATCTTGATCAGCACATCGTTGATCCCGATCTCGGGGACGTCCACTTCCTCGAGCCACAGGCCGGGCCTGGCCTCTTTCTTGACCAGCGCCTTCATCTTCTTCTGCATCTTCCAGCCCTCCATTCCTGTCTGGGGTTCTTACGGTTATCTTCCAATCCGCTTCCCTGTTTCAGGGTGCTCCTATTGCCGGACGGTGTCAATAACGAAAATAGAATCCCCACCCACTTCATTTCGCAATGAAAAGATACAAGCCCTATTTTCGAAATAAAAGCGCAACATATTTCCACGTGGAACCCTATCACCCCACCTCCTTTTCCCACTTGCGGATTTCGAACGTCTCTGGCAAACTCGGTGCGTTCTTCCGTTGTCTGCGGAAGAAGGGCCGGGGAGAAAGCGTCGTTCTCTCCCAGTCAGTCCCCGGAAGCGTCCCACATGACATGATGAGATTGTTTGCGATCTGAACAAAATCGTACCCCGATATTTTCGTGAAAAATTCACGCGAAAACATTGGAATCGGCCCGGGAAAAAATGCGCGTCGTGTTCTTGCACGTGTTGGATTTCCCGGTGCGTATCGTTCGATAACGCGATGAAGTCGGCAAAAGTGAGCAGATCCTGAAGACCTGCTCGTGCAAATAAGTGGGCCTGTGCCACGGACCGCCTCGAAACAGGAGAATTCAGAATGAAAAGTACGTTAAACGCGGAAATCATGAAACGAGGAAAGTCCTTTTTCTCGAGTATCCGGGGAGAAAAACCCTCGGTGTTCAACAAGGAACGCTGGGTCGGCAAGATCATGGACAAGATCATGGAAAGTGAAGATTTCAAGGTCCAGATGTTCCGATTCGTGGACGTTTTCCCCTACCTCTCGACCAGCGACCTGCTCACCCACCACATCCGCGAGTATTTCGGCGGCGACGATCAGGATGTCCCCTCGGTGCTCAAGTGGGGCGCCAACATGGCGGGGTTGGGGGGCAAGATCGGCGGAGCGGTCCTCAACAAGGCGATCCGTTACAACATCCAGGACATGGCCAAACAGTTCATCGTGGGCGAACAGACCTCCGAGGCGATGAAGAATATCGGCAAACTGCGCGCCGACGGATTCGCCTGCGTGGTGGACATTCTGGGCGAGGCGACGGTGAACGAAGAAGAAGCCGAGGCGTACCTGGAGGCCTACCTCGGCCTGATCGAGGCGATGCGCGAGACCGCGCCCAAGTGGAAGCCGCTCGCGGGCGCCGCGAACGACCTCGACTGGGGCCACACACCCAAGATCAACGTGGCCGTCAAACCCACCTCCCTTTACTCGCAGACCAAGCCGGTGGATTTCGAAGGGTCCGTGCAGGTCATCGCCGATCGCATCGCGCGCGTTTATGAAAAAGTCATCGAGGCGAAGGGATTCCTGTGTATCGACATGGAATCCACCCGTTACAAAAATATCACGATCGAGGTGTTCAAGCGCCTGCGCCTGCGGTACCGCGATTATCCCCACCTGGGTATTGTGCTCCAGGCCTACCTGCGCGACACGGATTGCGACCTGCAGGAGTTGATCGCGTGGGCGCGCCAGCAGAAAGTCCAGATCTCCGTGCGCCTCGTCAAGGGTGCCTACTGGGATTATGAAACCGTCGTGGCCAAACAGAACGGCTGGCCCGTTCCGGTCTATACCATCAAGGCGGAGACCGACGCCTCCTACGAACGCAACGCGCAACAGATCCTCGAAAACCACGACGTGTGTCACTTCGCCTGCGCTTCGCACAACATCCGCACGATCTCGGCCGTGATGGAAATGGCCAACGAACTGAAGGTGCCCGAGGAACGGTACGAATTCCAGGTGCTCTACGGCATGGCCGAACCCGTGCGGCGCGGCCTGCTCAATGTGGCCAAACGCATCCGGCTCTACAGCCCGTACGGCGACATGGTGCCGGGCATGGGGTACCTGGTGCGCCGCCTGCTCGAAAACACGGCCAACGAGTCGTTCCTGCGCCAGAGTTTCCACGACGACGCCGACGCGGAACTCCTGCTCGAAGACCCGGAAAAGACCCTGCGCCGGCTCGAAGCCGAACACGCCGCCAAACCCGTCAAGTCCCCCGCCAAGGGGACGGGCGGCCTGCCGCCCTTCCACAATGAACCCGCCGTGGACTTCACGATCGAACAGACCCGTCAGGCGTTCAAGAACGCCATCGCCGACGTGCGCGGCAAACTGGGCCGGACCTACCCCCTCTTCATCAACGGCAAGGAGGTCCTGACCGACGACCGGATCGTGTCGGTCAACCCGGCCAACCCGAAAGAACAGATCGGTACGGTGTGTCAGGCGAGTAAAGAAGACGTCGCGCGCGCCATCGCGGCGGCCAAGGCGGCCTTCCCCGCCTGGCGCGACACCTCACCCCGCGAGCGCGCCGAGTACCTGATCCAGGCGGCCGCCATCGCCCGCCGCCGCCTGATCGAACTGTCGGCCTGGCAGGTGCTCGAAGTGGGCAAACAGTGGGACCAGGCGTATGCGGACGTGAGCGAGGCGATTGACTTCCTCGAATACAACGCCCGCGAAATGATCCGGCTCGGCGCCCCCCAGCGCATCGGGTCTGCGCCGGGGGAAGTCAATCTTTACTCCTATGAACCGAAGGGCCTTGCGTCGGTCATTGCCCCGTGGAACTTCCCGCTGGCCATCGCGTGCGGGATGGTTTCGGCAGCGCTGGTGACGGGCAACTGTGTGATGTTCAAGCCGGCGGGGGTTTCGCCGGTGGTGGGCTGGAACCTGGTCGAGATCCTGCGCGAGGCGGGACTGCCTCAGGGGGTCTTCAACTTCGTGCCGGGCCGCGGTTCCGTCATCGGCGACTACCTGGTCGAACACCCCGATATCAGCCTGATCGCCTTCACCGGCTCGGTCGAGGTGGGCCTGCGGATCGTCGAAAAGGCGGCCAAGGTGCATCCGGGTCAGCCCAACGTCAAGAAAATCATCTCGGAGATGGGCGGCAAGAACGCCATCATCATTGACGACGACGCCGACCTGGACGAGGCGGTTCCCCACGTGCTCTACTCCGCTTTCGCTTTCCAGGGGCAGAAGTGCTCGGCCTGCTCGCGCGTGATCGTGCTCGACGCCATCTACGACCATTTCATCGAACGCCTGGTCAAGGGCGCTCAGGCCATGCCGCTCGGCCCCTCCGAAAATCCGCTCAACGCGATGGGACCGGTGGTGGACGCCAGCGCAAAGAAAACCATTGAGGAGTACATCCGCCTTGGCAAATCGGAAGGGCAGGTTCTTTATGAGAGCGCCGTCCCCAAAGATGGAGGGTACTATGTGCCGATCGTGATTCTGGGGGGAATCCGCCCGGAACACCGCATCGCGCAGGAAGAGGTGTTCGGACCGGTCCTTTCGATCATGCGGGTCAAGGATATTGACCAGGCGATCGAGTGGGCCAACTCGACGCGGTTCGCGCTCACGGGCGGCTTCTTCAGCCGCAGCCCGAAGCACCTGACCCGTGTCTCGCGCGAGTTCCGGGTGGGCAACCTGTACCTGAACCGCAACTGCACGGGCGCGCTGGTGGGACGCCAGCCGTTCGGCGGCGCGCGCATGTCGGGCGTGGGCACCAAGGCGGGCGGGCCGGACTACCTGCTGCACTTCATGGACCCGCGCGTCGTAACGGAAAACACCGTCCGCCGCGGCTTCACCCCCATCGCCGCGGACGACGACTGGGTCGAGTGAACCAAGAACGTCAAAGTCCCCTGAATATTTCGCCCCGGACAGATCGAAGGTCTGTTCGGGGCTCAGTATATATCAACACCCACGGACCGGTACTGTTCTGTCCTGCGAGAATCCATGTCGGTCAGGCACGAAGCAATGGTTCTGATCAAAACCCCGCCCGGAACTTCCGAGAATCGCTCAACGCAATTCCACCGCAACGATAGCCCCTGCCAGAAAGAATCTTCATGATGACACGGAGTCAGGTCTGTCCCAAACTCAAGTCCCGTCAGGGACTTCGGACAATAGCCCAGCGCTTCAGCGCTGGGTTCAGGAACAACCCTCTCCCCATCCCGGAGGGACGGCTATCGGTTCCCCCGCTTTTTTCAGTCGGCCCTCCGGGACGAATTGTCTGAGGACCATTTTCCCACCGTTGAAACGGTGGGCTGCTTTCTTACCGTCCCTCCGGGACGGAACGGCTCATTGCCAGAACCGACAGTAGAATAATGAAGATTCTTTCTGGTAATGACTCTATCCATAGTAATTCCGCACCGACACGTACAGGCACCACAACCCCAGCGCAATTGCTCCGGAAACCATGACCCCAACTTTTGAAAACCGGATTTTATGGAAAAGCAGGAAGAAAAGCGGAGCCAATGGCACGAAATACCGGCCTAACACGATGGGACGGACCCGCGGGCTCCCCACCGGACAACAGGTCAGGTACAAGACGACAGTCAGAAGCGCCACCGAGGTCAGGAGACTCATGAAAACCACCATCCGCTGCCTCCGGGTAAACTCGATCGGAGATGAGCGCTCCTGACAGATCGCTATCGGGAAAAGAAGACTGTAGAACAAGATCAGATTTTCCGGTAGCGGACGGTTGCTCCACCCGATCCGTCCCATCCAGACCGATAGAGAATCGTTATAATAATAGGTCCGCAAGACGTTCACGGCATATTGAAGCGGGTGTGAGCAGATATAGGCTTTTTGCCCGGCAATGTCGATCCCCTGAATCCCAAAGACGGTCGCCTGATAAACGGGAATAACCTGTGTCACTCCAGACCACCCGGACCAGGCCGCGGAAGCGGCGCAGGCGGCGCCAAGCAGACAAGAGAAACAAAAGTAATAGCGCCGAACGGATCGGAACCGATTCGTCGGGATCAAGAGAAAGAGAAAAAGAATCGGGGTGTAAACAATCTTTGCCGGAGCCTGCAAAATGACGGCTACGAAAATGGCGCACAGCATGCCCCGGCCCAGACGTTCACGGGACTCAAAGGCGGCACGCATCAGGAGAGCAATCAAAACAAAAGTATAACCGATCACGCTGTTGTCGGCCGAAAGCGAGGCGGAATTGAAAACTTGGATCGGCATCAGAGCCAACAAAAAGAAAATCCAACGGAAAAACGGGGCCAGATAGAGGGTGAGACTGACAAGCGCAATCCACCAGAGAAGATTGCAGAACCGTCCCAGGTACAACAAGACGATCGGGGACAGATTCAGAAGTCGTCCCAAGCCGATGCCGATCGCCTGGGGGATATAGAGATGAGGCGGATAGAAAGGGATCGTTTCGGGGGCGAGGGTTCGCACTTGAGGATTCAGCGGCACATGCAGCAAAGAGAGCGTGTACGCGGGAGTCATCCGCGCCTCTTCTCGAAAGACCAGATTCTGGATGGTCGGGTTCTTCCAGAGTTCAACGATACTCACAGGCACATAGGCGCCGGTGAGCGCTTTCGGAGAAACCTCGGTTTTCCAGATTCCCTCGGAAATCTGATACGCTCTGAAAAAATGGCCGCTTTCGTCCGAAACCTGAAAGGGGGGCGTGGTGAAAAGAAAGAGCGACCCGAGCAATAGAGCAATGATCGAATAAACCCGGTGAAGTGGGACAGTTTCCAGAAAACTCTGGTTACGAACATCCTCGGGATAAGACGACAATTCGCGACTCCCTTCCAGTCGGTCTGGTCACCCGGAAATCACCCGAGAATTCGGAGAAGAACTTTCTCCGAATTCTCGGAACCCTGAAAATCTAAGACCGACTAAGACGCGATACGAGGCCGGCTCTTCCTCCCGATTGTTTTCCGATTCTTCAGTTCCCCGCGTTCAACCCCATCTGCACGTTGCCCTTCGACTGGTTCGCGATGCGTTCCTTGCCGGTGAAGACGTTGCCGGTGATGACGGCACGGGAGACTTTCTCGCCGAGCTGGATCTGGGGCCGGTCCTGACGGAACTCGCAGCCGCGCACCTGCAGGGTACCGCTCTGGGCCTGGAGGGCCGCGCGGTCTCCCGCTTTCCCACCCCATTCGGCGAAGATGCAGTCGCCAAAGGCGACGGTGCCCGTCCCCGCAATGCGGGCAATCTGGTTGCACGGCCCCCAGAAGGCGCTGTTGACAAAGCGGATCGAGCCGGTATTGGTTTCCGTCACATTCACCATGGTGGGGTCCGGGCCATGGAACGAAACGAACTCGCCGTTGGTAATCATCAAGCCGAAGGGGGCACAATCTTCCACCACCACGGCGGTCTGGCAGTCGTCGGCGCCGAGACCGAGGAAGTTGCCGTTGCACACGCCCGCCTTCGTCTTGATGAACTTGTAGCCGACGTGGTAACCGAAGATGAAGGTGTTGTACACGTACTGCCAGTCGGTTCTACCGAAGATGAACGCCTCGCCATTCTCCATCTGCCAGTTAAACAGGGTGGGGTTGTTACTCCACCAGGGGTTGAAGTGGACGTTCTCGATGCGCCCGATGTCATAAATGCCGTCCACATAGACCCCGCGGCGCAGCGGCTGGCCCTGGACGTCGCGAATGAGGTGGCGCTCATTTTTCGTAGCGTCTATGCCGTTGTAGGGGTTGAGCAGTTCGACGGCCAGGACGGCGGGGTTCTTGCCCCGCATGGCGATGGCGTAGGGGTAGGGCTGAGGGATGGCGTCCGGTTTCTGGTTGGGGTAGTAGAGCACCACCCCGCGCAGAGTGCTGTTGCTGTTGAGCGTGAGGAAGGCGGGGGCGTCTTCCGTTCCCGCATCGCCGGTCACCAGGAAGGTCGTGCCATCGTCGGTGGGCTTGGGCAACCCCTTGTCTCGAATCCCGTTGTGCGCGGGGACAGACTGCCACACACCCGCCAGGGTGACGGCGGAGGGAACATTGAGCCGCCCGGCAAAGGAATAGTTGCCCCTCGGGGCCAGAACGGTTCCTCCCCCCGCCTGGGCGGCGACGTCAAGCGCCTTCTGGAAGGCGGCGGTGTTGTCCGCCTTGCCGTCGGCGACCGCGCCGTACTGCATCACGTTGAACGTACTGGCGGTGCCGGAGGTGACCTCCGGTCCGGCGGCCCACAGGGGCGCCACCGCCAGATAAAGTGCGGCCAGCAGGCCGATTCCCATCTTCCCGATGTTACACTGAATCATGTTTTCCTCACCTTTCCGTACAGTTTCCTGCAACGCCACCGAAATTCTGCGAGCATCGTACGGATTTCGTCTGCGTTTTGCAATCCTGCATCTACACTCCCGGGAAACCGACCGGAACCGCAACCGCCCCGCCTCATCCCCCGGAAAATTCCGAGGGCAGGTAGAACCCGCCGATCAGGTTGAACACCAGGTGGAGGAGCACACAGGCCTCGAGCCCCTGACGCAGTCGGACCACACCCAGAGCCAACCCCAGACCGAAAATCTGAACCCACTTGACCCAGACCGGGTCTATCTGGCCGCCGTGGCAGAGGGCCCACAACAACGCGGAAACGACAATACCGACCACTCGAGCCCCTGGCCGCCCTCCCCACCGTTCGGGCCACAGAACGGTCACCCACCCCTGGGTGAACCCACGGAAAATGACTTCTTCAACCAGGGGAGCCAGGCACACAAGCGCCAGGGTCGCCATCACCTGGGCCGCCCGGTTGACACCTTCCTTCGGGGCCAGGGCGTCGAGCACTTCCTGTCCCACCCCGGCTCCGGCGATGCGAACCGCGACCCACATCCACGCCGTTGAAAACGCCAGAATCGCCGCCAACCAGAGGATCCATTCGAGAATCGGAACACCCCAGGGGCGTTTTCTCGGGAGCACTCCCCGGCTGCGCCACCGGTCCACCACCGGCAGCAGCCGCCCCACACACAACCGACGCCGGGCCTCGCCGGATCGCACCGCCAGTGCCGCCGCGAGCAACACCGCCCCCGTCACGGCCTGCGAGAACCCGACTGTCAGAAGTTGGAACGCCTGCCTCCGCCCTTCGGAGGCGCCCTCCCCCAGAAGAGCGGAAACACCCCACACCCCACCCGAGGCCAGCAGCGTAAGCCCGCCGAAAAGACCGACATAAGCCAGAGCCGCCCGCTTCCACGCGGAACGCCCATATTGGCAACGGCTTATTTCCCGCGCGCCCATCAGGAGGAGAAAAACGGTAATCGTCAGGCTGGCCCAGTCGCTGAAACCGGTCGCTGACATCCCGATCTGTAAGGCCGTTCCATCCATCATGCCGGGATCATAACAGAGGCGCCACACGGCAGGCGACAGGATTTTTGCTGGCGCTTTCCCCCCGCCCCTGTTAATCTATGATGTTCAGACATCCGCCCTCGGCGGATGTGGCGTCGGGACTCCCCGGTGGGCCCTTTTTCATCCACTTGGCGCAAAAACCGTGAGGGAACAGATCCGCACACGGTTTCCCGAAGTTAGCCCGGAATCTCAAGAAGGAAGATCGAACGGCATGACACACCTGCCCCCCTGCTGCGACTCCCGGGTGGAGGAACACGACCTGGCTCAGGCGCTGGCCACCTGTCCCCTGGCCTACAAGGGCCTGATCGCCGACTGCGACGGTGTGCTGATCGACAGTGAGCCCCTCCACGCCGACACGTGGGTCGAGTATCTGAACAACCACGGCATTGACTTCCCGGCGGAGGAATTCAACCGGTTCATCGGCGTGACCAGTCCCCAGATGATGCGGGTGCTGCGCGCGGAAAACCGGGTGCCCGAGGCGCTCGACGTGCGCAAACTGATGGACGAGCGGCGCTACTACTTCTACCGGCGCCTCGAAACGGAACTCATCGAGATCGAGGGCGCGACGACCTTCCTGCGCGCGCTGTCGAACCGGGTGCCACTCGCCCTGGCCACCAGCAACCTGCGCGAGACCTATGACCACATCCTGCGCATCGCGGGGTGGAACGGGCTGTTCTCCGTTCTGGTGGGCGCCGACGATGTGACCCACCCCAAGCCCGCGCCCGATATTTATCAGGAAACCGTGCGGCGGCTGGGTCTGGACCCGGCGGAGTGCCTGGTCTTCGAGGATTCGCTTCCCGGCCTTGAGGCCGCCCTGGCCGCCGGGCTCGAAGTGGTGGGGGTGGCCACGTCTCTGCCCGCCGAAACCCTTCTGGAACACGGCGCGCGAACCACGATCCGGAATTTTACCGACCACGAAGCGCTCCTTGGGGCTTTGGCGAAGCGGTGAAAGCGACAGGAAAAAACCAGGGGAACCCCGAAAGACCCGGCACGGAAAAGCAGGGCCCCCTTTTCGTGTTTGCCACAAGAAGCACAAAAGACACAAAAATACGGCCCCTTTGTGCCCCTTGTGCTTTTTGTGGCTGATGAAAACGACTTCGTTTACGTACATTCCAAGTGGCATCTGTACAAAAACAGCCGTTCAGGTAGCGAAAGACGGGATAACAGGAGCGACAGGATTGTTTTTCTGTTAACTCGATAATAGAAGAGTACAAGAGAAAGACCTTTGCCCATGACAACACCCGGCCATACGATCGCACCCAGCCATTCCCACGGTCTTGAAATTGTGGATCAGGCCCTGCGCGCCGGCAAAGTGCAGGCCGCCACGCTCGCGTTCCACGAACTGGCCGGCCAGACCTCCGACCCCGAGCGCTTCGCACAGGATCTGGCGCATGTGCTTAACCATCTTTTCGACGATTTCGTTCTCCACCCGCTCAAACAATTTCTGATCTGGCTGCGCAACCACCCGGCCCGCGAAATGGTCGAGGCGGCGCTTGAACCGCTCGAACACGCCCTCGAAGGCATCGCCGAGTGGCAGAAACTCCTCCAGCAGGTGGCGGGCGAACGCGTCGCGCGCGAAATCCGCACCCAGGTGCGCGCCCGCGATCTCAACCTGGCCACCAGCCTGGCGATGCGGTTCCTTTCCGACATCCGCGACGAAACCCAGCGCGAAGGGCGCATCCGCCAGCTCGGAATCATCCTCGGCTCGATGGTTCAGGACCGTCCCCGTTCGGAAACCGTGGTGGCGCAGCTCGGCAAACAGTTCCGGTCCATCGGCTACACGGCGGAGCACCTGGACCAGCTTCAGGAAACCCTCGCCACCACCCACTCGCGCATGTCCCTGACTGAAATGGGAGAACAGGAGCGCCAGTGGACGCTCCTGTACAACGAGGCGGTGGTGACGCTGGTGCGCCGACTGCCCGGCCCGGGCGGCCCGGCCAGCCCCCAACCCGCCGATGAACAGCGTTTCTTCGACGCCCTGCGCAGCGTCGTGGCGGCCTGTTTCCTCAACGCAGAACACCAGGAGCAGGAAGAGTCCGATGCCTGTTTCATTGATCTGGCGCGCATCCTGCGCGAATTCTGCCCCGCCGACGAACGCCCCACCGGCACCATCGAGGGGATCGAAGCGGCGGCCTTCCTGCGCCTGCCTCCGGCGGACAAACTCATCTCCGTTCGTACCATCCGCCGCCTGGGACAAAATCTGCGTTTCTGCAAAACCCTGCTCCACACAACCGAACGCCATCGGAATCGCGCGCGCGAGTTTGAAATCCTCCTGACCCTCATGGGCGGATTGTCGAACTCCGTCTTTGCGCCCTGCATGGCGCAGGTACTCGAGGACGAGTCGCACAAACGAATCCACGACACCATCATTGACGCCCTGGGACGTATCGGTGACATGCGAAGCCTGGGCGCGCTCCAGAAACTGTTTGTCAGCCTGTGCCAGGCGCGCCTCATAGACCCGCCCACGCGCAACCGGTTGGCCGACTGTATGGCGAGCATGGGACGCATCGCGCGCCACCCGGGCACCAGCGAGGAGCAGCGCAACCAGATCGTGGGCGGCGTGTTCAAGGCCCTGCCGTCCGACCGCCCCACCAGCCGCATCGCCATCCAGACGCTGTGCAGCTGGAACCCCGGCGGGCTCTCGACCGATGTGCGCCGTCTCATCATCCCCCGCGCCATTGACATCCTCTGGACCGTGGACGCGCACTCGAAACTGGCCAAGGGCAACCTGGCTCAGAAGACGGAACTGGGCTCGCGCGAGCAGATCGCCACGGTGCTCATCAACATGGGAACCGCTAACCTGCCCCTCCTAATCGAAGAGGCGGAAAAGCGCCTCATCCAGTATTCCGGCGCCTATCTGGCGCTGGCGGAAATCCTCACCAAAATCGGGGATTCCCGTTCTCTGCCACTGTTGCAGAAGATGCTCCTCATCACGCTCAAGACGGACGATTCGGCCACTCCCGAGCACCTGCGCGAGAGTTACTTCGACGGAGCCACCAACGACTTCAAACCCCTCTCGCGCGACAAGATCGCCCACGCCATCGTCTTCGCCATCCACAAAGCCGGCGGGCCGGAGGGGTTGCGCATTCTGAACCACTTCACGCAACGCATCAAGTCCCACGAGTTCGATCCGCCGGGTGGAGAAACAATGGAACTGCTGGCCAAATTTCTGGTCAGCGCCGGACCCCTCACTCCGCTGGGAGGACCGGACTCTCCGGTTGCATCCTCGCCCAATCGGCCCAGACCCCAGATGGAGGTTCGGCCTCTGGGCGAACCCGTGGACTTCAACCCGTTTGGCGAGTCGTCCCCGTCCGGACCACTCCCGCCGGGACCGGGTTTCTTTGGCGAAACCGAGTTCGGGCAGATGCCCGTGAGTCGGCCCCCGGCGGCCGCTCCCGCGCCACGCGTGGAGGAACCCCGGCGCGCCCGCGAGGACGAACCACTCAAGTCGCTCCTGAAGGACATCCAAGGCAAGGGTCTTTTCGGTGTCAAGATCGAGCGTCGCGTCTCGGCCATCCAGGAAGTGGGCGCACGCCGCGACCCCGAGGCGTTGCCCGCTCTCTGCGAGGCGCTCGAAGCGAAGGACAGGATTCTGGCCTCGTCGGCGGAAACCGCGATCCTTGAAATCGTCAACCCCCGCGCCCCGCTTCCCGAGTTTCGCAATTCCCTTTTCGCTCTGTTCGAGTGCATGCGCGGCCAGCGCGGCCTGCATGTTCGGGCGATTTCGCAGCTCATTGACCGCCTGCGGCCTGAGCGCGAACCCGTCAAGGGGTTACTGCTTTCCTTCATCGAGGTCGAAACCGAGGACCGCCTGCGCAAGGACGTCGCCGACCTGTTCCGCATCGCCAACGAGCGCCTGTCGCGGTCGGGACAGAGCGTGAGTCTGGGCGCCGCGCCCCCGCCCGCATCCGGCGGAACCGCCGCTGGCTCGGGCGGAGGAGGCACACCCGCGTCGCAAGGCCCCAAAACCCAGGCCGAAATGCTCGAGGCAAAACGCCAATACTTCGCCGCGCGCAAGGCCTGGATCGCCGGGGGCAAACGCGACCCCGAACCCCCTCGCCCACCGGGGGTGTGACCCGGATTCAGGAAAACAGGGGGCAGTTTCTGGGAGGGCGGGCGTCCCGCCCGCCTGAAAACGTCCCCCCTTTTTTTGACAATCGGTCGCCCTGAGAACCGCGGTTGAGTGTCCCTGCCCCGGTTTTCCTCATAGGCGGGCGAGACGCCCGCCCTCCCAGAAATGCCCATTTTATGGAGAGAAAGCGGTTCCCGGGACCGCCAATCTCCTGATTGGCGTAGCAAAATGAAACCTCACCCCAAAGGGGAAAGAGCAAAAACCGTTTTCACCTCATAACACAAGAGCAAAAGACTCGTTTTCTGTCCTCAACCGCGGTTTTCAGGGTCATCCCAAATTGCAATCAAAAAACACACAAATGATCAACCCTCTTTATTGAACCACGAAATACACGAAACACACGAAAACCGCCTTTTTTTCGTGTGTTTCGTGTATTTCGTGGTTTGATCTGTAGTTTTCTTCTATTCCCGTCTTACGACAAATCTGTCTCATTTTGAATGCAACTTCGTATCACAGATTCAAGGGGACAGACAAACGGAACCCGCAAAACCCTTTGAAAACAGATCTCCGGTCAGTTCCCGGTCTCGAGCGTGGCGCTTGTTGTCCGGGTCGGGAGGTTTTCATATTTCACCGTTTCGGAGCCTGAAGTGACGCGGTCTTGCCTCGTCACTTCTTCCTGATACAAGGCCGTCTCCTCATCCCATTCCTTATTTGCGGGATTTACAACCAACATTCCTCAGGCCATGAACGATTTCCGTGCTTCGGGTTCGCGTTCCTCCGGGTCCCCGCTTTCGCGGAGATGACGGAAAGTGCGATTGTGTTTTGCCCCCCCTGCGGAAAAAGCATCCGAGTCGCCCCACAAATTCTCACAAAGAACTGGAGAAGTGAAGTTTTTGAAGAAAGTTTTGGGGACACGAAAATATCCATCCCCCAGACCTCAGTTGCGCGCCCTGCCGGGGGGCATTTTCGGTTTCGCGGTTCAATCGAAATCAACGCAAAAACGGACTCACTGGATTTACCCAGAGAACCGCAGTCGAGCGTCTCTGCACATCTTTTCTTTCAGGCGGGCGAGACGCCCGCCCTCCCATAAAACCGCCGTTCACAGGTTTACAGGATGCAAACAGGGGCTCTCTACATCCTGTGAATCCCGTGATCCTGTCCTATTTTTCTGTTTCTTTTTCCACGCTTACAATTTCCCGCCGCAGTCGCCGCAGAACTTGGCGTTGGGTGCGGCTTTCTTGCCGCATTGGGGACAGAACCGGGCGGACTCCGAGGTGGGGGCGCCGCAGCCGGGACAGAACTTCTGGCCCAGCGTCGGTTCGCCACACTGGGTACATTTCTCCGTCACCTGTTTGGCCTTGGCACTCATCCGTTCGTTCTCTTCCAGGAAGAGGTCGTTGGTCACCTGTTCGCGCACATGGGTCGAACGCAGGGCGGTCTCTTCCTGCTCGGCGATCGGGGCGCACTCTTTGCACATGTTCGCGGTCGGGTTGAAACAGACGTCCCGGCAGACCCACTGGCCACACCGGCGACACTGGACGAATTTGGGCCGGATTTCCTCGACCGCCTCGCGGATGGCGTCGTCGTGCGCCTTGCCGCCGATGGTGCGCTGGACCTCGTAGGCGCTGTCGGCCGCCCGGCCCAGCACCCCGCCGAAAAAGGACGACGCCGCGCTCAGCAGCCCGCCCGCCATCCCCAGCATGCTCGGCTTGAATGACGACATATAACCGTTGCCGCAGTGCTCGCAATAAAACTTGAACTGATACCCCTTGTCGGTGCTCAGATCTTCGTAGTTGTCCGTAAACTCTATGTTCCCCATGGTCTTCTCGCATTCCTTTCCACCCGGAATTGCCCGCGATTGTGCCATGAACCGCGCTCTTTCTCAACAGAGAACTCCGGGGACACTTTCCGGACTGCGATCCACACTGACGCGTGAGCCTCCCCAGATGTGACAGTTTCAGGACAACG
>DAOPYU010000041.1:0-6869 GCA_035353095.1 Candidatus Sumerlaeota bacterium
GCAACTCGGACATCGTCATCGTCACGGCGGGCCTGACCCGAAAACCCGGCATGAGCCGAAGCGACCTCCTCGCGAAAAACGCCGAAACCGTCGCGCGTGTCATGGAAGGCATCGTCCCCGGTTCTCCAGACGCCATCCTGATCCTGGTGACCAACCCGCTCGATACCATGGCGTACCTCGCCATGCGCACCAGCGGGTTTCCCCGCGAGCGCGTACTGGGGATGGCGGGCATTCTGGACACGGCCCGTTACCGTACCTTCGTGGCCATGGAACTGGGAGTCTCGGTCGAGGATGTCACGGCGCTGGTTCTGGGAGGTCATGGGGACACCATGGTTCCCCTGCCGCGCCTGACCCTGGTCGGCGGCATCCCCCTCGAGGAAATGCTCGATCACGAAGCCATCGAGCGGATCGTCCAGCGGACCCGCGACGGCGGCATCGAGATCGCCAACTGCCTGAAGACCGGCACGGCCCATTACGCCCCCGCCGCCGCCACCATCCAGATGGTCGAGGCAATCCTCAAGGACCAGAAACGCATTTTCCCCTGTTCTGTGTACCTGCAGGGCGAGTATGGCCTGCGCGACGTGTTTGCGGGCGTCCCGGTCCTCCTCGGAGCCGGAGGCATGGAACGCATCCTCGAACTGCGCCTGCTCGAAGAGGAGTCCGAGGCGCTCGAATTCTCGGCCCACGCCGTCCGGAAGGAAATCGCGGCCCTGGCCCTGGAATAATCGCGAATGAGTGTCAGGAAGAGAGAACAACATGACGCGCAGAAAAGAAAACACCGTCCTCTGGCTGCTGATTCTGGGGTTTCTGTTCGCCTCGACGGGAAGTGTATGGGCGGCACAGGCCGAAGTGGAAACCACCGCCACTACCCCTCAGAAACGTCCGCTCCGCACCCTGACCCAAGGCGACCGCTACCGGGTCTATCGCATCGAAATGCGCGACGACATCGACAACAGCCTCGCCTTCAGCCTCCACCGGGCGGTCGTGGCAGCCCGCAAGGCGAAAGCCGACGTGGTCGTCCTGGACATCCACACCAACGGCGGCAGCCTGAACGCCACCGAGCAGATCCGCGACGACCTGCTCGGCATCGAAGTGCCCGTGTACTCCTTCATCAACACCAAAGCCTGGTCCGCCGGGGCGCTCCTGGCCGTCACGGGCGACAAGATCGTCATGGCGCCGCTGGCCAGCATCGGCGCCTCACAGGTCATCATGGGAACCGGCACCACGGTGCCCGAAGTCATGGAACAGAAAATCAACTCAGCCCTCAAGGGACAGATCCGCGCCGTGGCCAAACACAAAGGCCACCCGGTCCGCACCTGCGAGGCGTTCATCGACCGCAACATCGACATGCCCGGCGTCAAACCCAAGGGAGAAGTCCTGACCCTCGACAGCGACCAGGCCACCACCGGCACCCGTTACGTGGACCCGGACACCCACCAGCCCGTGCGTCTCACACCCCTGGCCGCCTTCCAGGCGGAAAGCCTCGAAGCCCTTCTCCAGCATGAAAAAATCGGCCCGGCGGATATTCTCAACTACGAAATGACCTGGTCCGAACACCTGGCGCGCTGGCTCCTGCTCATCCGTCCCCTCCTCCTCCTGCTGGGGCTGGGCGCGCTCTATGTGGAACTCAAGACCCCGGGCCTCGGGGTCGCCGGTTTCGTCGGAGTCTTTTTCCTGGCCCTGTTCTTCTGGGGCAGCTACGTGGCGGACCTCGCCACCTACATCGAGATTCTCCTCTTCCTTCTGGGGATTATCTTCATCATCCTGGAAATTTTCGTCCTGCCCGGGTTTGGCCTGGCCGGAATCCTGGGCATTGTCCTTGTGACCTTCAGCCTGATTCTGGCAATGGTGCGTCTGATGCCCAACCCGAATATCCCCGAACTGGGCTACAACTACGGCATGTTGCGCGAGGCGCTGAAGAACTTTCTCCTCGTCTTCGCCGGCGCCATCCCGCTCGTGTGGGTCTTGAGCCGTATCCTGCCGGGCTTCCCCATCTTCCGCCGGATCGTACTCGAACCCTTCAACCCGTCCGAGGCGGCACCCGCACCCACGCCCGGCCTGGTTCTCGGCAAACGCCCGGAACCCGAAGACATGATCGGGAAAATCGGCGTGGCCCAGACCGACCTGCACCCGGCGGGTTTCGCGCTGGTCGAGGGACGCCGGCTGGATGTGGTCACACAGGGAAATTATATCGCGCAGGGACAACAGATTCGTATTGTGGAAATCCACAAGAACGTCTATATGGTGGAAATGGTCCAACAACCCGACACGTGTAAGGTGCATCGGGAAGAGACGGGACCGGCTGGGGAACAGCCGCCCATTTCATAATACTCTATTCAAGATATCGGAGGTCTCGAAATGAATTTCGCGTATCGCAACATCCTTCGTTCTCTGGTTCTCGCCTGCCTGGCGTTGCTGCTGGCAGTCGGCGCCCAGGCCGAACCCACCCTGAAGGCCCTGATCGTGGACGGCCAGAACAACCATCCGTGGCAGGAAACCACCCCCTTCCTGAAGAGCCTGCTTGAAGAAACCGGTCTCTTCAAGGTGGACGTGGCCACCTCGCCCGCCCAGAAACAGCCGATGGACAACTTCAAGCCCGAGTTCGCGAAGTACAACGTGGTGGTTCTGAACTACAACGGCGACGACTGGCCCGAAACCACGCAGAAGGCCTTCGAGGAATACGTCAAAAACGGCGGCGGGGTCGTCGTCTTCCACGCGGCCAACAACTCCTTCCCGAACTGGAAAGCCTACAACGAAATCATCGCCGTGGGCGGGTGGGGCAATCGCAATGAAAAAAACGCGGGACCGATGATCCGCTACCGCGACGGCAAGATGGTACTCGACACCACCACCCCCGGCCCGGGCGGCTCGCATGGTCCGCAGCACCCCTTCCTCCTCGAAATCCGCGACAAGGAACACCCGATCACGAAAGGCCTGCCGGAAAAATGGATGCACACCGCCGATGAACTCTACAGCACCCTGCGCGGTCCCGCCCAGAACGTCACCCTTCTGGCCACCGCCTTCGCCGACCCCGCCAAGGGCGGCACGGGCGAGAACGAACCGATCCTCTTCACCGTCAGCTGGGGCAAGGGACGTATTTTCCACGACTGCCTGGGCCACGCCGGCAAGCAGATGAAGTCCGTCGGGTTCATCGTCACCTACCAGCGCGGCGCCGAATGGGCCGCCACCGGCAAGGTGACCCAGAAAATCCCCGACGACTTCCCGACCGCCGACAAGCCGACGGAGCGCGAACTCAAGAAATAGTTCAAACCGCCATTCCCAAGTATCCAACGGACAACGACAGCGGACCGGAGGCAGCACAGCCTCCGGTCCGCTGTGTGTTTGTGAGACACTCAAGATAGCCTCAACCTGAACCAGCAACTGGATTTCCTGCCGGGATATTCCTTTTTTCTGGCATTCCCAACCCGGTTTGTGGTATGGTACAAGCGTGTTGAGTGGCCTTTCTAAGAGCGGTTCCCCCCGAACGGAAAGGTGGTGCGTGAAAGATCTGGCTCGGAAACGCCCAGAAACTTTGCAAGCCGGTTTCGGGGGGCGGGTGTTTATGTCACCCGGCAGCAAGGTCATTCAGGCAACGCCTGACGGTATTTTCATTTAAAAATCTAACGTGCGGTCTTGGGGCAATACAACCCGGTGTCCAACCCGAGTGTATTCTCCCCAAGTGGGTACCCAAAAGAAACACCCAGATCAAGGGGATGAATATGACAAATAGATCCGCGGGTTTCACACTGATCGAGTGCCTGCTTGCGCTCGTTCTGGCGACCCTCATCTTCACCGCGACCCTGTCGGCGCTCGGGTTCGCCCGTTCCCACAACCAGGTGGAACAGGAACGGTGCCGCGCCCACCAGATCGTCTGCCAGGCGCTCGAAACGGAACGATTCAATCTGTTTCCCAAAACCCAGTCCGGTTCGATCGTGACCGTGTGGGACAACGGAACCCCGGCCGATCCTTCCGACGACACCACTGGCGAACTCGACATCACCGTCCGCAACCCGGCAACGGGAGCCACTCTGGCCAAAGCGCCCGATCCCGCCATCCTGATCGAGATCGAGGCGACCCTCAAATGGCATCCGCGCGTGGCCAGCTGGAAACCGCGCGAAATGCACGAGACCGTCATCACCTACAAGGCGCCCTGAGCCGTATTTTCATAACTGAAAACGACAGAGCGATCGGGAGAAAGGTACAGAAAACCATGGGTGCAGAATTCTTCAAAAGGTATTCGATGTCACATCGAGCCCGGTCCTGGAAACGCAGGGCCTTCACCCTGGCCGAAATGGTCATTTCGGTGGGAATTCTCGGGTTCGTGGGCGCCTCCACAAGCTATCTGATGCTCACCAGCGCCCTGACCGCCAAGGAACTCTACGGAACCACCGACTCTCGCTCGCAGCGCATGATCGCGCTCAACCAGATCCGCTACCGCCTCTGCGATGCCCGGATCGGATCGGTCAACAAGGGCATTGACGCGTCCGCCTACAACTGGCGTCTCATGACCTATGTGGACCCGACCCTTCCCGGTTCACCCACCTGTACCTTCTACTTCCGCCCCGACACTCGGGAATTGCTCTATAAGGAGGGCAATGGGGCCTTCGAGACTCTGGCCAAGGGGCCGATCGAGGTGACCTTCCACCCGGGAACGTCGGCCGGCATCGGCGCGGAAGCGCTCGTCACCATCTTTGTTCAAACCTCCTCGGACCTGCGCTACGGCCAGGTGGACATTCGCGACGGGGAGACCGTAATCTACCTGCGCAACCCGGCACTCCCGTAATCGGAAATTCGGACCTGAGGGGAAGTCGCGGGATATAACGGAACACAAAAGCAGGAAAGAATGTGGCAAGGAGAACGCCCATGTTTGAAAGAGGCCTTCTATCCAGAATCAACCGGCGACGCGGTTCAGTGCTGGTCGTGTCGGTCATTCTGTCCGTCAGTGCGGCCATGACAGCGGTGCTGCTCGTCAAAACCATGGTGGACCATCAGCGAATCAACACGCGGCGGCGCGATATCGCCCGCGCCTTCTTCGCCGCGGAGGCCGGTGTCGCCCAAGTCCTGCACTGGAGCAATTTCCCGGAAGATTACGATGGCGGCGGTACCTCCGGCTACTTTTACCGCGATTACTCCCAACCCACCTGGCCATTCCCCAACCTGAGTGTCAAGGTGCCAGGCGCAGCCTCCGTCACGGTGGACTCCGCCAAATTGCGCACTCTCACCTCCGGTGACGGTTATGAATCGGCCCACATCTCCTCCATCATCCTTGAATCCCGGTCGGCAGCCGACCCGGTCGCCTGCTACTTCAAGGCGCGTTGTACCGGAATGACCCCCAGCGGCCTGCCCCGGACTATCCTGGTCTATCTCGAAAAAAGCCCGGTCCTCATCAGCGAACTGAAACTGGGCGGCGCCCTGATCTCTCTGGCCACCGCCGCACAGGGAGGCAACGCCAAAGTCCACTGGGGTGAAGCGTGGACCCGAAGCGATGTCAACATGCCCGCCAAATCCCAGAGCAGCCATATTGACAAGACCAGCGGCAGCTACGACAAGTTTGTCAGCTACCGCAGTGAAGGTTCCCTCCTTTTCGACACGACGTGGAAAGTCGGGTCGGGAAAAGATCTTTATGACCCGGCCACCCGGACCTCCCCCGGTGACGCCCCCGCCTCGGGCGCCTACTCCGATAAACCCCTCATGCCCGACGGCGCCAATCGCCTCTACACCCAACTGGACCAGCATGTCCCGGTCGGGACCTTGAAGTTTCCCGACATGCTGGGTACCTACAGCGATTTCAAGGTCGCCGCCAAACAGCATGGCTGTTATTACGGAACCGACGCGGCGGGCAACATCTACCGCGATGGCATCAAGGACGCAGCCCACCTCGTGGATTTCAACACGGAGTTCGGAAACGCCGACCGCGTCAACGACCCCTACACCCTCCTCTTTATTGACACCATTGACGGCACCGCTCCCAAGGCGGACGGCTCGAACCTCGCGACCATTTCCAATTCGGGAACCGGGGTCGGCATGAAAGGCGTCTTCTGGATCGGCGCCAACATGCTCCAGAAGGGCGCGGGTAACCCGGCCAGTCTCCTGGCGGAATCGCCCGACACCGGCCACCCCAAGGTCAACCTGTCCAAGGTTTATCTGGACGGAGTCCTCTACTGCGCCGGCTACATTGACGTCACCGGAAACCCGGTGGTCTATGGCAGCGTTGTGGCGGAAAAAGACTTCCGGGGGTCCGGAACCTTCGACGTCTGGTACAACTGGCGGCTCAAGGACGGCCTCCAGTTGCCCCAGGGCAATGTCGGATCGAACTTCCACATCGTCCTGCAGGAAAACCACGCCGATTCCCCGTCAATCTGACGATATCTCCTCTCAACTCGACAATTCTCAGACACTTGTACGCGCCCCGTCTCGGGCGCGTACTTTTTTTCCCCCCCAGGTCCTCACCCGTCCCCTGATCGAAAAATAATCCGAACCTTCGGGAACTTCCCGAACCGCAGCAGTGTCTGAGGTTCCAGACAAGGGTTTTTCGAACAATAAAACGCGGTTCACAACAGAAGGGGGAATGGAGACATGTTGGACAACAGACTACAACGGACACGCCGGGGCCTGCTGACCGCCCTGGTGGGTCTGACCCTCATCCACACAGCGTTCGCCGGGGAAGAAATCGGCTTCCCCGAGAAATTCGCCCTGGCCGAAAACCGGACCGAGGCGCTCAACCAACTGGTTCCCGGAACGGAAGACCATTATTTCTACACCAGCCTCCACCTGCAGAATCAGGGGAAACTGACCGAAGTGGACACCCTCCTGAAACCCTGGATCGAACGGTACGGCCGTACCCCCCGGGTCCAGGAAATCGAAAACCG
>DAOPYU010000041.1:6969-16452 GCA_035353095.1 Candidatus Sumerlaeota bacterium
GCCCGCGAAGCGGGCCGGGGCCAGCCGGGCGACATCCAACTGAGCGTCGAACGCCGCCGCGACCTCCTGCGCCGACTGACCCGGCCCGATTATCCGGGACTGGTTCCCCTCGTCCTGGCCGACCTGAAAGAACCCGGGACCGGCGGGTTCGGTTGCTGGCCCATCCACGGCGCCCTGCTCCTGAACCAGTTGGAAGAATGCCTGAAGGGGATGCCCGAACTACGCAACAACCCCGCTTTCATTCAGACCTATCTTTCAAAACTCAAACCGGCGGAAGGATCGGGCTGGCCCTGGGACATTCAGGAACGCCAGGCCTACCTCGAACGCCAGTGGGCCTTTGTCTCCACCCTCGAACCCGTCCACCTGTCGCTGAAAGCCCATGTCCTCTACAACCGTCTGCTCCTCGATCGCAGCCAGGGGGTGTATGACAAGGAACGGTTCATGACCTACCTGGCCCTGCCGCGCCAGACCGAATACGTGAACCCCAAATATCTGGAACAGGCGCCCTTCCAGGGCGCCCGCGTGGACCTGTCACAAGATTTCCAACCCCTGACCACGTGTCCCCCGATCGGCAACGATGAAAAACTGGTCCGGGACTTCCTCCAGCGTTTCTTTCAGAAAGACACCGGGTACGAGGCCTACGCGCCCTATATCCGCGAGGACTACCTGAAAATGCTCTACGCCGAGACGCAGCTCCTTCTCGGCCAGGGCGACGCAGCCCAATGGACCGCCTGGCTGCCTCCGGCCCGGTATCAGGAATTGCGCGACCGCGTCGAAATCGAATTCGCTCCGGAAAGCAAGCGGTACTTCGCCTCCGAAGACCCCGTGGGACTGGACCTCGACATCAAGAATGCCCAGAACCTGATCGTCAAAGTCTATGAAATCAATGCCCAGAATTACTATCGCGAGAAAGGGACCGAGATCAGCACCGACATCAACCTCGACGGTCTGGTCGCCAACTCGGAAAAGACCGTCACACTCGACAAACCGCCCCTTCTGCGCGTCCGCCAACGTTTCGAACTACCGGAACTGGCCAAACCGGGCGTCTATGTGGTCGAGATTATCGGCAACGGCAAGAGCAGCCGGGCCCTGATTCAGAAGGGCCGCCTCTCCTACCTGGCCCGAACCGGCAGCGCCGGGTATGTCTTCACGATTCTCGATGAAAAGGGACGCAAGGCGCCCGACGCCTCGCTCTGGCTGGCCGGACACGCCTACACCGCCGACAAAAACGGAGAAATCGCCGTCCCGTTCAGCACCAACCCCGGTCCGCAGAAAATCGTCCTCTCTCAGGGCAATCTGTCTTCCCTGGCCGAATTCAACCACGACGCGGAACACTACGCGCTCTCGGCCGGTCTCTTCGTGGATCGGGAGTCGGTCCTCAAACACCGCAAGGCCCAGATTCTGGTGCGCCCCGTCCTGCTGCTGAATGGAACCCGCATCTCCCTGAAAGCACTCGAGGAACCAACCCTGCTCCTCACCACGGTGGACCGCGAGGGGATCAGCGCCACCCAGGCCATCGAAAAGTTCCCGCTCTTCGAGGACCGCGTGTCGAGCCATACCTTTCAGGTCCCCGAAAACCTCGTCCAACTTTCCTTCTCCCTGACCGCCAAGGTTCAGAATATGAGTCAGAACAAGAAGGAAACCCTGACGGACAGCGCCAGCCTGGCGCTGAACCAGATTGACACGACGGACAAGATCGAAGCGCTCCACCTGGCCCATACCCGTGTGGAAGGCGCCGCGCAGTACCTGCTGGAACTCCTCGGCAAGACCGGCGAACCCCGTCCCGACCGCCCCGTCAACCTGACCCTGAAACATCGCGATTACCGGGACCCGATCCAGACCACCTGCCAGACGGACGCGCAGGGACAGATCCATTTGGGGGCCCTTGACGGCATTGAATGGGTCGAAGCCAACGGACCACAAGGGGTTCCGAACCGCTGGGAACTGAAATACGACCAGCGCAGCTGGCCCGCCACCCTCGACGGCCGCGCCGGAGAACCGCTTCGGGTCCCGGTGATGGAAAATCCCCCCGCCGGGGACATCCCAAACGCGTCGGCAGGCCATGAGAACCTGCGCAGCCTTTATTCCCTCATCGAAGTGCGCAGCGGCGTCTTTGTCCGCGATTGTCTCGACTCGCTCAAACTCGAGCCCGGGTTCCTCACCCTCCTGGCATTGCCCGAAGGGGACTACGACCTGTGGCTCAAGGAGAGCGGACGTCACATCCTGATCCGTCTGGCGGCGGGGGTCCCCGATGCCACCAGACCCGAGGAGACCGGTTATCTCCTGGGCAAGAACCGTTACCTCGAAACACCCAACCCCCAACCGCTCCAGATCAGTCAGATTGAAACGGCCGACAGCGACATCCGCATCCATCTGGCCAATGCCGGCCCCAACACCACCGTTCAGGTTGTGGCGACCCGTTACCTGCCCTTCTTCCCGCTTTTCGGGACCCTCGGCAAGATCCCGTTCGCCGAACCGTTCGCCCGGCCTCAGATCCCCGCCGATTCGCTCTACCTGTCGAGCCGGAATATCGGCGATGAGTACCGCTACATTCTGGAACGCCGCTACGCGCAGAAATTTCCGGGCAACATGCTCACCCGTCCCGGATTGCTGCTGAACCCCTGGGTCGTCCGGCAGACCTCGACCGAAGTGGCCAAAGCGGCAGAGGGTGAAGGGGTTCAAGAGGGCCGTCCCCAAGCCGCCGCTCCCGGCCAGCAGGCCGCGCCGGCTGAAGCTCCGGCGCCCCCGCCCATTAAGGGTGACTACGCGAACCTCGATTTCCTCCCCGTCCAGAGCGTGGTCCTCTGCAACCTGCGGCCCGATGCCGACGGGATCGTCCTGGTAAGCCGAAAGGCGCTGGCCGGAAGCCGCCAGTTGCACGTCTTCGCGATGGATCTCGAAAACAGCGTTTATCGGGAACAGCCTCTGCCCGATTCGTCCCTCCCGGCCATGGATCTGCGGCTGCGAAACGGCCTGGACCCGAAAAACCATTTCACCGAACAGAAACTCATCCACCCCCTGAAAGAAAAAGAGACCTTCGAGGTTCCGGACATCACCGCCACCGAGTTCGAGGTGTACGATACCCTGGGCTCGGTCTTCAACCTCTATGAAACTCTGAGCAAGAACGATACGTTGCGCGAGTTCTCCTTTATCACCGACTGGCCCGGACTCGCGCCTGAAAAGAAACGCGAACTCTACTCCAAGTATGCCTGCCACGAACTCAACTTCTTCCTGTTCCAGAAAGACCACGCGTTCTTCAAGGAAACGATCTGGCCCTATCTGCTCAGCAAAAAGGACAAGACGTTCCTGGACGATTACCTGCTGGCGCAGGAACCGGACGGTCCCGGGAACAAACCCCTCGAAGCCTACCTCAAGCCCCAGGCCTATGAACGGCTCAACGCTGTCGAGCGCATCCTGCTCGGACGACAGATCCAGACCGAGACCCTCGCCATGCAACGCCACGTCCGGGATCTGTTCGACCTGATCCCGACCGACCTGAACCGGGCCGACTTCCTGTTCAAGACCGCCCTGCGGGGACGCATTCTGGAAACTCCAGCGCCGGGTACGGTACAAGCCGGTATGGCCGGGAGGGCCGCTGCGGGAGACTACTTCTTTGCGTATAACGGCGATCTCGCGGCAAAAGACGCCCCGGCCCTACTCCCCGTTTCTAATCTGGCCGTCGGTGGCGCTGTGGCTGGATATGGCGCAGTCGCAACGGATGGAGCGGCCGTCCTGGGACTGGAACACGCGGCGCCCGCACCCGCCGCACCCCCGAGCGGAGCCCCAGCCGCCGCCCCAAAACCCGACGACGTACAGTTAAAACTTGCGGAAGTCGGGAACCTCGAAGAGGAGCGCGTGGCGGGCGCGAAGGGCACCCGCTCCAGAAGCATAGTAGCCAAGCGGATGAGCGCCGCCTCGGCGAAGGAAAAAACAGGGGTCGAATTGGCCGACAAACTGGAACTGCTCAGCGATCGCGACCTGAACCGGCGTGGCGAAGCCCGCAAGTTCTACCAGAAACTCGATAAAACCCAGGAATGGGCCGAAAACAACTACTACCACGTCCCGCGGGAACAGCAGAACGCCGACCGGGTGAAGGTCAACGGGTTCTGGCGCGACTACGCGAACCATGTGGCGACCGATGAGAAGGCCCCATTCCTGTCCCCAAAATTGGGCGAGGCGTCCGGGAACTTCACCGAAATCTTCTTCGCGCTCTCCGTCCTCGACCTGCCGTTCAAGGCGGCGAAACACGACATGAAAACGGAAGACCAGCGCCTGCGTCTCCAACTGGCCTCGCCTGCCGTGATCTATCGCAAGGAGATCCGCGCGGCGCAGAAACCCGAGGGGCAGACCCCAATCCTCGTCAGCCAGAACTTTTTCCGTCTCGACGACCGGTTCCGCTTCGAGAACAACGAACAGATTGACAAATACGTCTCGGACGAATTCCTCTGCCAGGTCGTCTATGGCTGCCGCGTCGCCCTGACCAACCCCTCTTCCTCGATCCAGAAGGTGGAAGTGCTGCTGCAGATCCCCCAGGGCGCCGTGCCGGTCAACCAGGGCCGCGCCACCCGCAGTGTCAACGTCGAGCTGGCCCCGTTCAGCACCTGGACGAACGAATACGCCTTCTACTTCCCCCTCGCGGGCGAGTTCGGTCACTACCCGGTCCATGTCTCGCGCAACGGCGCCCTGCTGGCCAGCGCCGAACCCTGCCCGTTCAAAGTTGTCGAAAAGCCCTCGAAGATTGACACCACCTCCTGGAGTTACATCTCGCAGAACGGGACGGAAGAGGAGACGCTGAATTATCTTCAGAACAACAACATCAACCGGGTAGATCTCGAACGCATCGCCTGGCGGATGAAAAACGCAGGGTTCTTCGAGAAAGCCATCGCCCTGCTCGACGCGCGCCACGTCTATCATCAGACCCTCTGGTCCTACGCGCTCCTGCATCAGCAGGTCGAACCGACCCGCCAGTTCCTCTCGCACTGCAACGACTTCGTCCAGCAATGCGGCGCCAGTCTGGAATCGCCTCTGCTGACGATTGACCCGGTCGAGCGCGGCGCCTACGAGCACCTCGAATACAGCCCGCTGGTCAACGCCCGCGCCCACCAACTCGGCAAGGAACGCGCGATTCTCAACGACCGCTTCCGCGAGCAATACCAGCGTCTGATGAACATCCTCTGTTACCGTCCGCAGTTGACCGACACCGACCGGCTGGCCGTGGTCGGTTACCTGCTGATGCAGGACCGTCTGGAGGAAGCGCTCGCCGGCTTCAGTCAGGTCAGACGCGACCAGATCGAGACCCCGCTGCAATACGACTATTGCGCCGCCTGGCTGGCCCTGACGCGGGGCGACACGGCAGGCGCCCGCACCCTGGCGCAGCAGTATGCCCAGTACCCCGTGGACCGGTGGCGCAAGCAGTTCGAAGCCGTACTGGCACAGGTGAGTGAACTGGAAGGCCAGTCGCCCAAGGTCATTGACAAGGAAAGCCGGACGGAACGCCAGACGGAACTGGCCGCCACCGAACCCGGTTTCGACTTCAAGGTCGAGGCGCGCCGTGTCCAGTTGCAGTACCAGAACCTGACCGAATGCCGCGTGCAATACTACCTGATGGATGTCGAACTGCTCTTCTCGCGCGAACCGTTCATCCAGGCCGACTCGAACCAGTTCACCCTCATCAAACCCAACGCCACCGACACGATCAAACTCGACCCGCAGAAGAACACGCTCGAGTTCGATCTGCCGAAACAGTTCCACAACCGCAACGTGATGGTGGAAATCCTCGGGGCGGGTCTGCGCAAGTCGCAGGCCTGTTACGCGAACTCGCTGAACGTCCAGGTGACCGAGAACTACGGCCAGTTGCAGGTGCTCGACGCCACCACCCGTCAGCCTCAGAGCAAAGTCTATGTCAAGGTCTATGCGCGCCTGAAGGATGGCGCCGTCCAGTTCTACAAGGACGGCTACACCGACCTGCGGGGACGGTTCGACTACACCTCGCTGAGCACCGATGAACTCGACCGGGTCGAGCGGTTCTCGCTCCTGATCCTCAGCGAGACTTCCGGCGCCGTGGTCCGCGAGGCCCAGCCGCCCAAGCGGTGACCCCTGCGACAAAGAGCAAACATCCCAGGGAACAGCAGGAACCGGTAGAGCAGACCCTTGCTCTACCGGTTCTTTTTGGCCCCAATCTCTCGGGTTACGATTCCACTGTAACAGGATCACGTCCTGGTTTTAACCCGAAAACCACAGTTGAACATCCCAGCCACGACTTTCCTTTCAGGCGGGCGAGACGCCCGCCCTCCCAGAAATGCCCACTTTCAGGGGGAGAAAGCGGTTCCCGGGAGCGTCAATCTCCTGATTGGCGCAGTCAAATCCCTCACCCAAAGGAGAGGGAGCCAAAACCGTTTTCGCGCCATGACACAAGAGCAAAAGACTCGTTTTCGGCCCTCAACGGCGGTTTTCAAGTTTAATTTCGCACGCCTTCAGCCACCTGTCGCTCCTCAAGAAAGGGTTCCCGATCTGAGGAAAGAATCCGTAGGGGCGGGTTTCAAACCCGCCCGCCAGGCGCGCCGGATCTGGAAAGGGCGGGTTTGAAACCCGCCCCTACAGGAATTTTTGTTCGGAAAACCCCGAACAGAAAATAGCGAAAGGGTTACTCCGTCCTTGGTGTCCTCGAAAACCGCCCTTTACCCCGTGGGGCAATAGACACAAAGACATCAGAGCCTGTCCGGTTGAACCGGCAACAATCAGGCCCCTTCCGAGAAAGATATTTCGGAAAAGCGGGAATCCTCGGGTTGACAAACTCGTCCCACCGTCTATAAATGAGGGACGGAAGTATTTCCAGATTCGGTGGCACACGAGATTCTTTTTGAAGGAGATTGGTCATGGCAGGTACGTTTCGTTTCTCATTTGGTCCCTGGAACATCCACGAAGGCGCCGATCCGTTCGGTCCGACGGTGCGTTCTTCGATCGCGTTCAACAAGAAACTGACGCTGTACAAGAAACTCGGTTTCGACGCCGTGCAGTTCCACGACGACGACGCCGTGCCGGACATGAACGACTTGACCCCGGAACAGATCGTCAAGAAAGCCATCGCGGTCCGCAAGGCGCTCGATAAACAGGGACTGGTGGCCGAGTTTGTGGCCCCCCGGCTCTGGGAACACCCCCAGACGATAGACGGCGGGTACACGTCCAACGACCCGGCGTGCCGCAAGTATGCGCTCGAACGCTCGAAACGCTGTGTGGACATCGCCAACGCCCTGGGGACGGACCTGGTCGTCCTGTGGCTGGCGCGCGAGGGCACCTACATCCGCGAAGCCAAGGACAGCAAACTGGCCGTCGAGCGAATCCTCGAAGCGATCAACATGATGCTCGAGTACGACCCGAAGATCCGCATCGCCATCGAGGCGAAACCGAACGAACCGATGGACCATACCTACATCCCGACCACCGGTCACGCCCTGGCCCTCGCGGCCATGAGTGTGGACCCGAAGCGGGTGGGCGCGAACATCGAAAGCGCGCACGCCATTCTGGCCGGCCTGGACCCGTCGGATGAAATGGGCTTTGCGCTGGCGACGGAGAAACTCTTCACGGTCCACCTGAACGACCAGAACGGCCTGAAGTTCGACCAGGACAAGTCCTTCGGGTCGGTGGACCTGCGCCGGGCATTCAATCAGGTCCGGATTCTGGACCAGTACGGGTACGGAAACCGCGGCGAGTGGGTCGGGCTGGACGTCAAGGCCATGCGCACCCAGAAGGCCAGCCAAGCCACCAAGCACCTCTCGAACAGCCGGACAATCTTCTTGCGCCTGCTCGAACTTTCGCGCAGTCTGGACGCGAAAAAAATGGCGGCCCTGGTCAAGGACCGCGACTACGAGGAACTGGATCTTTACATCATGCAGAGCCTGCTGGGCGCGTAAACGCCAACGTGAATGCATCGGGCTTTGAATCTGGAAAGGAGCGAAGAGAAATGAAACGGCTTCGCATTCTGATACTTCTGAGCCTGATTCTGACAGGGGGTCTGGTGTCGGCGTTCGCCCGGGCGGACGCAACGGCGCCAGACCCCTCGGTCTTTTTCCGCATCCGGGTCGTGGACGACCAGACGAGCCGGGGGGTACCGCTCGTGGAATTGCGGACCACGAACTGCGTCTCGTTCTGGACGGACAGCAACGGCCTGGTGGCCTTCTATGAACCGGGGCTGATGGGCCGGGACGTCTTCTTCTCGATCTCGAGCCACGGCTACGAAACGCCCAAAGACGGATTCGGCATGAAGGGGAAGGTGCTGCACCCCGAAAGCGGAAAAAGCGCGGAAATCCGTCTCAAGCGCCTCAACATCGCCGAGCGACTCTACCGCATCACCGGCGGCGGCATCTACCGCGACAGTCTGTTGCTGGGAGAAAAAGTTCCCTTGAAAGAACCCCTGCTGAACGGTCAGGTGTTCGGACAGGATTCCGTCCAGCCGGTCCTTTACAAGGACAAAATCTACTGGTTCTGGGGGGACACCAACCGCCCGAGCTACCCGCTCGGGAATTTCCACACCACGGGCGGCTGGTCGGCCCTGCCCGGCCACGGGGGACTGGACCCGGCGGGGGGAGTGGACATCCGGTATTTCACCGAATCGCCCGACGGCTTCGTCAAGGCCATGTGTCCCTTCGAAGGAAACGGGGTCCTGGTCTGGATAGACGGCCTGTTGACCCTGCCCGACGAATCGGGCCAGACGCGCCTGGTCACCCACTACACATCGCTGAAAAGCATGGCAAACATACTCGAACACGGCCTGGCCGTCTGGAACGACGAGAAGGAAATCTTCGAGAAGAAGGCCCAGTTCGACCTGAAGAAACGCTGGCAGTGCCCGCAGAGTCACCCGATCCGGCTGACCACCGACGGGACGGACTATTACTACTTCCAGATGCCATTCCACACCATCCGGATGCGCGCCGACTGGACGGCGATGCTGGACCAGAGCGCCTATGAGGCATTCACCCCCCTGGCGCCGGGAACACGTTACGAAAAGGGGAAGTCCCGCGTCGAACGCGACTCCGAAGGCCGCGCGGTGTGGGGATGGAAACGCGATACGGAACCGATCACGACCATTCAGGAGAAGGAACTCCTCGACGCCGGACTCCTGCGACCGGACGAAACGCGCTTCCTCCCGAAAGACGTCGAAAACGGCCAGATCGTCCGGATGCACACCGGAACGGTCCAGTGGAACGACTACCGGAAGAAATGGATTCTCATCGCGGTCGAGTATGACGGAAAACCGTCGTTCCTGGGGGAAATGTGGTACTCGGAAGCCGATTCGCCTCAGGGGCCCTGGACCTGGACCCGCAGGATTGTGATGCATGACAAGTATTCGTTTTACAACCCCGTGCATCACACGTTTTACGACCAGGCGGGAGGACGCGTGATCTATTTCGAGGGGACCTACACCACGACCTTTTCGTCGCGCGAGGAGTTCCAGACCCCCCGCTACGATTACAACCAGATGATGTA
>DAOPYU010000042.1:0-16361 GCA_035353095.1 Candidatus Sumerlaeota bacterium
GGCAAGTCGCCGTCTCGCGGGGTTTTCTGTCTCCTCCGCAACGACGCACGGGCGCGTTCCTCCCCCGGCCATCCACGGCACAATCAACTCGAACGCAGTTGAGGCACCACAACCGCGGCTTTTCACCGGTGGGCGAGGGACGCCTGCTCTTCCTGAAAAGCCCCTTTTTGTACTCCTCTCTCGTAGAATCTACGCAGAGTACGACGATTTTCAGCCACAAAAATGCACAAAAAAGCCAGGCGCAGCAAAGCCGCAATCAAACGAAAACCGCTTGAGAAAAAATCATCGCGCCGAGACGCGGAGACGCAGAGAACCCCATTGAAATATTGCCTGTTTACCTCTTCTGCGTTTTGTGGTTGATTGTCCTTGGTTACAGAAAAATCGTCGTGGCTTGCGTAGATTCTGCGCAATAGTAGTACAAGAAGGCGCCGGAATTTTCAATTTTTGTGATTTTTGTGCCTCCTGTGGCCGACCACAAGCGGTCTCCGCGTCCCTGCGTCTCTGCGCGATGATTTCTTTACATCCCGTTTTCGGGGTTTTCGTGTATTTTCGGGGCATCAAACCTCTCGCCAGGGCGGACACACAGGTCCATCCCTGCATGGACGGGTTGCCGCTCTGCTGCGTCAGGGGGAGATCGGCCCCCCGGGAACGCCAATCTCCCGATTGGCGCGGGAAGAGAGAACCTTGCCCCAAAGGGGACAGAAGCCTTTAGCCACAACCACGGTAAGAGGAACCGCGAAAGACGCGAAAATCGCGAAACGCTCTCTTTTTCGGGTCCTTCGAGATTTTCGCGATTTCCCGCTGTTGCGGTTCCTGAGAGAAATCAGCCGCATGCAACAGGCGGTGAAAGAGTTTCGAACAATAAAATTAGAACAGAACATATGACCGGATACACAGAGGAAGACGCGCCGGATGAAAACAATCAGGCCGGACCCGAAGGCCCGGCCTGAACATTCCGTTTATACCCCGCGGGTCCCTGTCCCCTTATTTGTAGGGGTGAAATCCGCCCTGGAACATGGGAAGCGGTCGGTCGCCGCTGAATTTGTAGAGATCCCCGTCGCTCTTGGTTCCGTTCGTGGTGTCGTAGGGCCATCCATAACAGCCGTCGCCGGCATTGTCCGGCTGGGTCGTCATGTCATAGAGCACAAATCCGCCCGACTGGGCCGCGTCCACGATCATGTCGTAGTCGCCGTCGGGGCCGAGCGACAGGATGACGTACATTTTGCGCGGCGCATCGGCATAGCTCTGCGAATTGTCCCACGGACGCCCGTTACCCGTGTAGAGATGGAACGGATTGGGGCCCGCTCCCCCGCCCCAGCTGTCGGCCTCGATACGGCTGAAGGGGTCGTAGGTGATCTTGTTGAGGTAGGCGACCGGGGTCGTCAGGTGGCTGAACCACTGCCAGGTTTCCTTGGCGCCGGGCAGGGAACTGTCCGGACAGATGCTCTGAATGTAAGTGCTGTTGTCGGCGTAATAGGTTTCAAGCGCCGTGACGTAGGTGCGCATGTCGGCCTTGGCCCGCGCCACCTTCGAGCGCTCCTGCGCCTCCATGAAGTTTGGGACCGCGATGGAGGCCAGAATGGAGATAATCGCCACCACGATCAGCAATTCGATGAGAGTGAACCCTTTTTTCTTCACGACACGCCCTCCCGAGTTCGATTCCACTCGATACCCGACTTGACGAGATCCCGTGCGTCTCTTCCTTCCACTCCGTCTCGAGTGCGGCAGAGACAACACCTCATATTCACATTATCCCGTATTCGGGGAATGGTGTCAAGATGATCCGGACATTTGCGCGCGCAGTTCGCCTTCGGGGCGCCAGACCGGACAGAACCGACACCTCCGCGCTTGACACCCTGCCGGTTTCCGGGGAAAATAAGGGGGTGGCGTTTCTGCCGACAGGATTCAGCAAAAGAGTCAATCACCCTTCCGGTGGTGACACCGGGGGGAACATCTATTTCGCAAGTCAGGAGAAAAACACCATGCTCTTCGTTCGCCGTCTGTTCACGCTCTTGAGTCTGTGTGCCGTCTCGCTGGCGCTGGCTGTGCCCGCCGCCCGGGGACAGGGTTCCACTCTGAGCGACTTCTACACGATCATCTACAAGGATCTCAATTCCTCCATTCAGCCGGTGATCGGGGCGAGTTCCATCACCATCGCCGACCCGACGGCCATGGGGTCGCTGAAAATCGTCAAGAAGAAAGGGGTCCAGACGTATCCCCGCATCGACCTCATCGCCACCAGCGGCACCCTGACGCAGGTGCTCACCCAGGGCAATGTGCTGGAACTGCGGGCCACGGGCGACATCCTCGATGTCACCTCGACCAAGGCGCACCTCCACACGATTCGCGCCCGGGAAATCGGTTCGGTGAAAATGGCCGACTTCGCCCGCTCGCACAGCACCTATGGGAGTGAAGTGCTCCGGACATCCCTGTATGCGAGAGGGAATCTCCCCACGGGTTTTGCCGCTGCACCGCCAACCTTGTCGTCCCGGAAACTCGTCGTCAATCTCTCCGGCGTCGGTCTGGTGGACTGTATTGCACCCACTCAGGAAGCCCAGATCAAACTGACTTCGAAGAGTTGGGTGAATTCGCAGAAAGTCAAGGATGTCAGTGTGGCGAACATTCCCCGTGTGGCCGTGACTCCCACTTCCGGTAATGGGATTCTGGTTGGACACTTGAGCCTCCTGTCGGTCTGCGGAGGAGGCAGCGCGTACGGTCAGTCGGGCTCCATCTGCCCCCTGTATATTCAATGCTACGGCCTGGCCAACACGCCCAGCAAGATCATCGGCAAGGGCATGGTCTTTACTTTCACCTCCCACTTCACGTTGGGGAGGACTTCCACCCACACCTACAAAGAGATCTATAATGGGACGGTGTTCCCGGGCGCCATTTATTCCGGCGCGGCCAAACTCGACATCCAGGCAATCTCGGGGGACGTGAGAGCGACCACCGAAATCCGCGTCAAAGGCTCGGTTGGAAAGATCATCGCGCAAGTCAAACGCATGATTTCCAAATCCCCCGGCTACCCCGCCTCGATCTGGCTGGTGGGGGGGTACTATTCCGTGCCGCTGTTACAGACCGGCGCGAGTACCAGCCCCACCCTGGCGGCGGCAGCCGGTCCCACGGATATCGGCCTCATCAAGGCCGATCTGGGTCTCAACTGGGATCTGACCTGGGGGGGATCTTCGTATGTGCCGACCCCCCACCCGGACTACACCATCCGGGCCGGGTTGGACGGCAAAGGGAAAATCGGCATTCTGCAATCCCTTAAAGCCGGATCGAAGTCTCTGGGAGAAAGCATGCTGGAGGCCGGGGGGCCCTACATTTGCGGCGCTGGATACGCCGCCACGGCGGGTGTCATCAAAGGCGGGGTGTACGACGGCTACTTCACCTGGCATCCGATCGAATAATCGAATTGGTTCGTTAGACGACTTCGTTCCAACGGGTCCGCGTTCCGAGTTTCTTTTCGGAACCCGGAACGCGGACCCGGTTTTTACAGGCGGAAAAACCTCCAGACTTGACTATGCGACCACTTCGCGTAAGATTGGGTCGGGTTCGCGTTTCATCCGCCGGTTTCAGATGATCGAGCCACCCGTTCAAACAGATTTCACACATGCCCATACATGCTTTCCAAGGAGATGTTTCTGACATGACCCCCACTTTTCGCGCATTGTTTCTCCTGAGTTTTCTGGCTCTGGCCGCTTCCAGCACCCAGGGAGAAAGCGCCATTTCCGACCTGAGTAACTATTACACCATCACCTACAAGGATCTCAATCCGGCCATCCAGCCCGTTATCGGGTTCGACTACATCCGGATTCTTGACCCCACCGCCGTCGGCACTCTGAAGATCAAGAAGAAAAAAGGCTTCGCCATCTACCCCGCGATCCATGAGGTCGTCACCGCAGGTACCCTGACGAAAATCATCTGTGACACCCCTCTTTCCCTGTTGCAGGCGGACGGCGACCTCCCGTCCGTCACGTTCAAGAAAACCTATGCGAACCAGGTTCTGGCCCGGGAAGTCGGCTCGGTGAAAATGACCGGCTTCGCCCGCACACACAGTTCGGCTGGGGGCGAGTGGTTTCAGACCGGCATTTATTCGTTCGGTTCCACAACCTCGTCCACCTTGTCTTCTCCGGCAATCGCCCCCTCGCCGGGTCTTTCCAAAAGAAAACTGAAAATCAATCTCGCGGGGGTTAGCCTCGCGGACTGCATTGCGCCCACTCAGGAAGTCACGATCAAGATGGCCTCGAAGAGCTGGAAAACGTCCGAAAAGATCAAGGATGTCAGTCTGGCCACCCTCATTGTGCCCTACGAAGAGCCAGAGGAACCCACCGTGGCCGCCGTCAGCGCCGGCAGCGCGATCATCGCGGGGCACCTGACCCTGCTCTCCGTGACCGGTGGCGGCTATGCCCCCGTCAGTCCCGGCGGTATCTGTGCCGACATGATTTCCTGTTATGGTTTGGCCAACAAGCCCAGTAAGATTGTCGCCAAAGGCATGCTGTTCACCTTCAACGCCGCCGTACCCGCTCTCACCGCAAAAGCAGCCAAGACCTCCTATAAAGAATTTTTCAACGGAACCATCTACCCGGGGGTGATTCACTCTGGTGCGCCGAAACTCGACATTCAGGCGGTCTATGGCGACGTCAAGGCCTACAGTTACATCGTCACGGCGGGTTCTATCGGCAAGATTACGGCGAAGGCGAAACGCCTGGTCTTGGGGCATAAGGGAGATGCGACCTATTCGGTCTCCCTGATCGGGGGGTACTATTCCGTGCCGATGCTTCAAACCGGGATCAGGGAAGGGCTGACTCTGCAGGCAACGGCCGCCGGCTCGACCGATATTGGCTTGATCAAAGCCGATCTGGGGATCAACTGGGAACCGGCCTGGGTCGAGGAAACAACCGATACCACAACAGAATTGGTTCTGGTCGCCTTGCGGCACCCGGATTATACAATTTGCGCCGGATTCGACGGGCAGGCGAAGATCGGCTCGCTTCAGTCCCAGAAAGTCGGCTCAAAATTGCTCGACGAGACGGTCAAGAGCCTTGGGGGCCCCTACATTTGCGGTCAAGGATTCGCCGCCACCCCGGGTACCATCCAGGGAGGGGTTTCCGACGGGTACTTCGTCTGGAATCCGAAAGAATAGTCCCATTCTTCAGGGAGAAAACCTGTCAGAATGAACTGACTTCAACCCGCCAGAGGAACCGAAACACCATGTCCCCCTCGGAACTTCACCCCTCCGCCAACCTCGGCGCCCTCTGCACCTCCGCCCACTGTGAACAGGGGCAAGGCGACCGGGTGGCCTTCCACTGGGTGGACGCCTCCTTTCAGGCGACTCCCTATACCTTTTCCGAACTGGACGAACAGTCCAACCGCTTTGCCCAGGTTCTGACGACGCTCGGGCTGAAACCGGGCGACCGGTGTTTCACCTACCTGCCCAAGGCGCCCGAACAGTTCTTCGCCCTCCTCGGGGCGCTCAAGGCCCAGGTGGTCGTCTGCGCCCTGTTCTCGAATTTCGGCGACGAGGCCCTCCTCGACCGCCTGGGCGATGCCGAAGCGAAGGTCCTCCTCACCAAGAAAAGTCTGGCGAAAAAGATCGCCCGCATCCGGCCCCAGCTGCCCGCGCTGCGCTATGTCCTCCTGGTGGACGCGGACGAACACGTCTCCGACGACGTGCTCAGCTACCCCGCTCTCATGCGCCAGGCCGTCCCGCACTTTGACGTCTCCCCCACTCCGCCCGAAACGCCCTCGGTCCTCCACTACACCTCCGGTTCGACGGGCAAGCCCAAGGGGGTGCTCCATCTGCACCGCGCCCGGCAGATGATCGAGACCACCGCCCGCGCGGTTCTCGGTCTGCAACCGGATGATGTCTATTGGTGTACCGCCGATCAGGGCTGGGTCACCGGGGTCTCGTATGGGGTCCTGGCGCCCTGGCTCCTGGGCGTCACACAGGTCCATTACGCCGGGGCCTACGACGCCGCGGCGTGGATGCGCCTCATCGAGCAACTGAAAATCACCGTCTGGTACACCGCGCCCACGGCGCTGCGCATGCTCATGCGCGAGGAGCCGGAACTCTTCGGTCAGTTCGACCGCTCGCGCCTGCGCCACATCTTCAGCATCGGCGAACCGCTCAACCCCGAAGTGGTCCACTGGGGCCGCCGCGTTCTGGAACGCGACATCTACGACACCTGGTTCCAGACCGAAACCGGCGCCATCATGGTGGCCAACCGACCCGGCCTCGAGCTGCGGCCCGGCTCGATGGGACAACCCGTGCCGGGTATCGAAGCAATCGTCCTCGACGAGGAAACGCTCGAGCCCCAGCCGCCCGGCCAGCGCGGTCACCTGTGCCTGCGCGCCGGATGGCCCTCGATGTTTCAGACCTACCTGAACCGCCCGGACAGCTACCAGAGCAAGTTCCGCAACGGTTACTACTTCACGGGCGACACGGCCTATCGCGACCCGGAGGGGTTCTTCTGGTTCACCGGTCGCAGCGACGACGTCATCAACACCGCAGGTCACCTCATCAGCCCGTTCGAGATCGAAAGCGCCCTGATCGAGCTGGACAGCGTGGTGGAGTCGGGAGTCGTCGGCGCGCCGGACGAATTGATCTTCGAGAAGGTGGTCGCCTTCATCGTCCTGAAGACGGATGTCACCCCGTCTCCCGAACTCGAACTGAAGATCCGCATCCACGTGTCCAACCGGGTTTCCTCCATCGCCACGCCGCAGGAGATGGTGTTTGTGCCCGCGTTGCCCAAGAACAAGAGCGGTAAAATCCTGCGGCGCATGTTGCGCGCCCGGTATCTTGGAGAAGACGTGGGGGACACCTCCACGCTGGAGGAAACATGAGTACCCTGGACGATTTGAACCTGGTTTTTCGCGAAGTGTTCGACGACGAGACCCTGACGGTCGCTCCCGCCACCACAGCCAACGAAGTGGACGGGTGGGACTCGCTCTCGCATGTGAACCTGATCATGGCGGTCGAAGGCCGCTTCAAGATCCGCTTCACCCAGAAGGAACTCCTGACCTTCAAAAACGTCGGCGACCTGCTGCGCGCAATCGAGTCGAAGATTCAGAAATAACCCCCGGCCTTTTCGACGGAACGAGTTTCACGCGGCATCAGAGTGAAGTCATGGAACCTCACGATGGACCATTGATCCACCTTGGAGGCTCTGGATGTGGGGAGGGTGAATACCCTGGCGGATATCGTTCGAAAAATTGTGTGGGTCTTGTTGGGAGCGTTTGCTTGTGCCATTCTTGCGCTCGCTGGAGGAATAATCTATATAATCAGATCATCTGAGGCCCGACAGGTACAGGACTGGATACCGCTTCCCGGGTTGACGCTATTGCTCGGGACAAGAGAATATGGGTTCGAGATGATGGATACGAGGGTTGAAGGAGTAAGCGATCTTGCATGGACTGAAGAGTACATCGTTGTAAAGGCGTCGAAGCCTTTGCCTTATGCAATTTTTGATTTTGAGAATCGAGTCATCTATACATGTAAAGATATGCAAAGCGCACAAGACAAATATACCAGTCTGACTCAGGGGGCGGTTCTCCCTGAGTTGCATCCGGTTCTTGAGGCGCAGAAGATTCGAGAGAAGGAATTGGACTGGAGATTGAGTTGCCGGAATCTCCAAGTGTATTGTAATTCGATTACGGGATTACGGTTACTGGCAGCAGAAATTGAACATTACCGATGGCGAGAAGGAACGCTTCCGAAGTCGTTGGAACAAGTCCGGGAACGTGCGAAAGCAAACTATCAAAACATGGATTCAGTCATCTGGAAATTCAAGAATAGTGTCGGCAAGCCCTATATTTACAAGGTTAACGATTCGCGGACTGATTACGATCTCTACATCCACAGCCCCGTGAGAAGTTCTGTTATAAGACTTCCTGATTGTCTCAAAAAGAATGAATTTGATCTTTTTGATATGGAAAATGATGAAAAAAAGTAAGGAGTAGATTGTGCAACGGTAAGATCACCGCCAGGGCGGGCAATTCCCTGGTTCAGTACGACTACATCGGCAGGTGAACGCAGCCATCTTTCGTCCAGATCCGGCGGCAATCGCAGCAGAAATTTCCTTTGGTCCGGAGGCTCCGGTTCGCGTCCTTTTTCTTTACAAGGATCCAGATCTTCATCCACGGAAGCCTTAAACTCAACGAAGTTGCCTTCAAGAGGGTACGAACGACAGGAAGTCTTCTAAAAAATGGGCATTCCAATCAGACGGGATAACAGGATCTACAGGATAAGGTTGGAGGGCGGCATCCTGTAAATCCTGTTATCCTGTCCTCCTCTCTTCATTTTGTCATCCCCGCGAACGCGGGGATTCAGAGGGGGATGGAAGGACAATAAACAGGAAAAGAAGGGAACATCCTCGGATTTCTTTGAGCAAGGGCTGTTGATTTTCCGTCGGAAGGTGAAGAACGGTATGCACAAGCAGAGAGGATTTCAGCGGGGGTTCTGTACTTTTGCGTTGATCCTGTTGGCAATCGTTGGTTGTTGGCAATTGAAAAAATACGTGCTCGTGCAGAAGGGATTGAAGGCATTGTGCGAATCCGCGCCTTCCGAGAAATTTGAATACATACATAAGTTCTATTATCATGTTAACAAGAAGTTTGAAAAAGGGATGAGCAAGGATGCCGTCAGAGCGATTATCGGGTCCCCTCAGAATACGGATTCCACCTATATCTGGATCTGGTGCGAGAAAATGGAGGAGAGCGTATCGCATTCAAACTGGTTCGACATGGCTTTTGCCAGGGATGGGTATTACTTGATCTTCTATGACGATAAACTCTTGACCGATGGTTTAAGGAAAGCCGCTGAAGGGTGGGATTGGGATGTGCTGGCAAACAAATTGGGCATAGGTGTGAAAGATGCGCGCAAGATCCTCATGGAGGAGCAGGCCCCCCACAGGTGAGACAGCGGGACGAAATTGAAAACAGGCTCCTGAGACTTTTCACATGAGCAGGGATTCTCATGTTTCTTCCGTGTCAGACAACGAGGAGTTCCAGCGGAAACCGTTGCCTTTCTTGCTTTTTCTTTGACATTTCCCCCCCTGCCCGCGAAGATAGAAGGGAGTGTGCGCAGGGAGGTCTGTGTGAGCGAAGAAACCCAGGAAACCCAACAAATAACCCAGGACAGCCGGGAAATCCCGCCCGTGGAAGACACGGCGGCGCCCCCCGCGTCCGAAGAAATTCAGGAAATTGAAGTTGCTCCGGAGGAGATCGAGGTTGTCCCGGAAGAAATAGCCGATGTCCGCCCACTGACCCACAAGCGGGTCGCCGTGGCCTGCGAGGAAACGCTCGACGCGGAGGATATTGTCAACTTCCACGACGTTTGCGGCTTTGCCGCTCAGGCTCCGGGGCAGATGGCCCATGTCCGTCTGACCGAACTGGCCGCGCCCGTTCTGTGCCGCACCCACGACCTCGCCCTGGAAGTCAACGACTTCTGTGTGGTGAAAAACCCCGACGGCGAAGAGGTCACCGGGTATGTCTTGAACTTTCCCCTGCCGGCGGCCTTCCAGATGGAAAACCGCCCGATCTGGAATATCCTGCGCAAGGCCGAGTGTGCCGACGTACACAACTGGCACAACCTGCGCCGCCGCGAGCGCGAGGCCATGGTCGCCTGCAAGCAGAAAACCGTTCAGCACAACCTCGACATGAAAGTGTCCCAGGTGCGCTTCGACGACCGCGCCCATAAAGTGATTTTCTACTTCACCGCCGACAAGCGGGTGGACTTCCGCGAACTGGTCAAGGACCTGGCCTCCACTTTCCACGCGCGCATCGAACTGTGGCAGGTCGGGGTGCGCGACGAGGCCAAGCAGGTGGGCGGTCTGGGGTGCTGCGGACGCCAGATGTGTTGTTGCTCGTGGATGCGCGAGTTCATGCCCGTCTCGATCCGCTACGCCAAGGTTCAGGACATCCAGTTCTCGCCCACGAAGCTGTCCGGCGTGTGTGGGCGGTTGCGTTGCTGCCTGTCCTATGAACAGGACCAGTATGTCGAGATGGCGCACGACGCCCCGGCCATCGGCGCCGTCGTCGAGTCGTCCCAGTATGGAAACGCAAAAGTGGTGGACCGCAACCTGCTGACGCGCGTGGCGGTCATCACCAGCGACGAGGGGAAGTACGTCACCATTCCCTTCGCGCAGCTGCGCCTGATTGACAAGGGCGATCCGAAAGTGAAGGCGAACAAGAAGGGCGCCGCGTGGCAGTTGTTGAGCGAGGCGGAAGCCCGCGCCGCCGCGGGAGAGTCGGACTCCGAGCACGAGCCGTTCCCGCGTCCGCGGATGATTGAGAAACCCGCGCGCGGCGAGTCGTCCTCGTCGTCGTCCTGGGGCGCGGGGAAACCGGGCCGCCGCACCGAACCGGTGGACCGCCCGGTTACGGCCATGCTCGAAGCGGAAGATGAAGCCTGGGTGGCCAACCTGGAACGGGAAGAGGAAGAGACACCCGTAAGCGCGCCGGTCAAGGCTGGTGGCCGGGACCGACGGCCCGCTCCCCGGGGCAAAGAGGGCCGGGGGGACCGCGACACGCGGGGAAAAGACCGGACTCGGGAAAAAGAAAAAGAGAGTGTTCCCGCCGCGGTTGGAGAACGGGAAGAAACCGCGGAGGACTCGGTAGATCTGGCTGGGGAAGACGGAGACAAGGACGGGGCGCAGAAGGCCCGTCGGCGTCGGCGCAGCCGTCGGCGTGGAGGCGGAGGGCAGCCCAAAGATCCAGGGGCCGCCAACGCCCCGGGCGATTCGGTCGCTCCGGCGGCCCCTGCCGGCACTCCCCTGACCCTCCCCGCAGGGGAGGGTGGACCTCGTCCTCCCAAGCTTCAACATGGAGCGCCGGGCAATCGCACGGGTGAGAAGGATCGGGCCTCGTCCATGCACAAGAACAAGAAACACCCGGACCGTAAGGCCATGCGCCCGCCCCAGCATTCCCGGCACGATTAGCCGGACCCGCCCTCGTTGTCCGATGGAACCGTTGCAAAAGAAGACCGGGAAAAAATCCCGGTCTTTCTTTCTATCAAAACCGGCTCGAGTGCGATTTCCAGGGTTATACCCAGTTGCATTCAAAATGGAACAAATGAACAAGATGGGAAACAGGATAGCGTTTCGAGTCTCAATACAATATTCCCCGAGGGAACCGATTCCTTCCGTGATTCGGAAAAGAATTTCGTGTCTTCGTGCCTTCGTGTGAAATGTGGTTCAACAAAGACTCAAACAAAGGCGCAAAGAAATGTTTGGGAAGAAATCACACGAAGACACAAAGTCACGAAGAACCCCCTGTCAAAACTCATTGTTTGTGCCATTTTGAATGCAAATTGGTATTACGGACAGGACTGGACCGCCGTATCGGTTGCGTTGTCTTCCGGGACGGACTGGGTTTCCTGGCGGGCGGTTTGTGTCCCGGTTGAGGGGCGTCCGAAATAGGTGTAGAGCGCCCAGGAGACCTGCGCGATGTACTCGTCGCAGGGGTGCGGGGTATCCCACCGAACGGGGGGGTAGTTCTTCAGGGCCACGACGAGAATCCAGTGTCCCCGGTCGGGGGTCGAGACGATCCCGGAATCGAGGCGGTGGTGGTCCGCGGAACCGGTCTTGTTGGCGATTTTGACGCCCGCGTGGTCGGTGAGGTATTTCTTGATGCGCCCGCCCGGCTGGGGGGTGGTGAGCAGGCCGCGCAGGAGCGCGTCGTGGTGCGGACTCACGAGCGTCTGCTCGTCGAGTCGGCGGAACAGCCGGCCCAGCGCGCGTGGGGTGATAACCGAGAAGTCGAACTTCGCGCAAAGATCGGGATAGGGCGAGTCGCCGCTCTTCAGGGCTTTTTTGAGCACCTTGAGTTCGGGAAACCCCATCTTTTCGAGCCGCTCGTCGAGCGCCCGGACCCCTCCCATTTCATCGAGGAGCGTGTTGGCGGCCGTGTTGTCGCTCTCCTGCAGGAGGAACTGCATTGCCGTGCGGAGCGGGATCTGCGTTCCGGCCTTGCGGCGGTAGAGCACGCCGCTTCCCCCCACCTGATTTTCGCCGCGCAGGGTGAGCGTGGTTTCCAGAAAACCGGGTTTTTCCAGGTCCCGTTCCAGCACGGCGGCGGCCAAGGCGCTCTTGATGCCGCTCATGGCGGGGAACTGTTCGTCCGGGTGAACAAACGCCTCCTCGTCGCGTTCCACGTGGTAACAGTAGAGACCCGCGCTGGTGGGCGCCTGATGGGCCAGGGCCTCGAGCGCTTCCTGAAGGGAGGCGCCGGCGGGAATTTTCAGCGCATCGGGGGCGCCTCCGCCCCCCCCTCCCCCTGCGGGAAACTTGCTTTCCGACCCATCCGCCCCCACTGCCGTGACGCGGTAGTCCCACGTTTCGCCCTTGTCCAGGTTCCGATGGCGGTAGAGTGGGTAGTCAATCGGTTCCTCGGTCAGACGCCGCCACGCCCCTCCGTCGGCCGGGCGGGCGTACACGTGGAACCCCCGGATGGCTTCCTGGGAACCGGCGTCCCAGATGACGACGATGTCGCGCTCGTCCGGGTAGGCCTGAATGTTCCGGGGCGCGGCCGGGGCGGCGGACAGGGTGACACTCTGGAGTGAAGAAGGGGGTTCGGCCCCGGACAGGCCGGAGGAAAACAAAAGTCCCCAGAGAAAGAAGGCCCAGACAGGGAACCGGCGAGTGCCGCGCTGCAGGAGACCAGCCCGTTCCGGTTTTCGTTTCTCCAGAACCGGCGGTTTCCGGAAAAAACCGGATGCCTGGCGGGGTCTCCTGAGAACCATGCGAGGGGGCCTTTCGGGAGAAGCAGCTTGGCTACTCCGCGGGGGGCGGTGGGGTCTCGAGCAGCCCCTTGGCCAGTTCGGCAATCTCGGGATTGGGGTCGCTGCTGAGTTTCTTCAGTCGCCTGCGCGCATCGTCTCCCTTCACCCGGACATACCAGCGGATGGCTTCCTGGCGGATGTCGAGGTCTTCGTCCGTGTTTTTGAGAAAAGGCTCCAAGTCATCGGCCAGTTTTTCGCCGGAATGGTTGAGCCGGGTCCAGGCGTCTCCGCTTTCGCTTCGGGTGGCTTCATTCGCGATACTGCCACTGGCGCGCAGAAGGTTGCGCAGGGAATCGAGCGGAGGCGGAATGACCGGGTCGGGGGTCAGGCGCCGGGTCATCACCTCACTGCGGACAATCTGCGGGGAGAGCCCTTTTTTCTTTTCCCCGTCCCACCAGTCCGCGGCCATTTGGGCCGCCTTGAGGCGCGGGCCCTGGGCCGTGTAGGGGAAGATGTAGAAGGAACGCCCGAAGAGGTTGCGCAACGCGCCGGCGGCGGCGACCGCCGCCGGGCGATCTTTCTTCTCGCCCAGCAGGGCGACGAGGTCGTCAATGGGCTGGTTGTCGCCCAGAAGAACCAACGCTTCGGCATACGCGGCCCGCATGATCTTGCTGGTTTCCCCGTCGTAAATGCGCCGGGCCACCTGGCGTACGGTGTCGCTCTGCTCACCAAAAACTCCCAGCGCAACCATGCCGTTGTACTGAAGCAGGCCGATCAGGACGTGTCGCCGCAGTTCCGCCTGGTCCATGGGAAGACCCTTGATGTCGGTTTCGATGATTTCGAGCGCGCCGGGCGGCAGGGCGCCCTGGGCGTAACGCAGGGCCAGATCGTTCAGAACCGGCTGCAGGGCCTTGTCCTTCTGGATGTCCGCATAGTGCAGCGAGAGCAGGTACCAGGTCAACCCCAGCAGACGGGACTTTTCGGACGGGTCCGAGGGATACGTCGGGGGCCGCTTTGTGGCGCGCCAGCCGTTCTGGAGAAACTGGACCAGTTGAGCGGGTTTGATCCCGACTCCGTGCGCGGTCAGCGTTTGTTCTATTTGAGTCTTCTCATCGGCGCGGGTTACGGACCCGGTGGCCAGACACAGCAATATCACCAGCAACAGGGTGAAACGTCTCATCGAGTGGGAACCTCCTGGGGGGGCGCGATCGGGCGCCAGTCGGATTGGGAATCGAGGGTTTCGGAAAAGAAAACGCCGGGGGTCTGAGACGGTGTCTGCGCGACCCAGAGGGCTTGCAGGGCGGTGGCCGTGAGCGCTGCGTCGCCTTGCGACAGGGCCTCAGCGGTCCGGGGGAGGGGGGAGCGGAAGATCTGGCCGTCGGTGCGCAGCACCCCGGTGACCAGCCGCACACCCGAGTCGCTTTCTTCGCGCCAGAGCAATCCCAGTCGTTCTCCCACCGGTTGGGTCACACGCCGGATCTGACTTTCGGCGGACGGTTGGTCGTCCAGTGGGACGAGAGAAAACGCGGGCGAGCTGAAAAAGACCCGCCCGGGCGCCTCAGGGGCGTCGGAACCGAGGAGAAACGGCCCCTGCGCGGCGGTGGCGCGCACGATCGGCAGAGAGGGCAACACGGTGTCGCGCAGCTGGGGCGCCGAGAGACGTTTCCAGATACGCTTCTCCGGATCCCAGACGCCCATTTTCAAGGCCGCCTTGGCGCCGCTCAGGTCGTACCAGGACACCGCCATGCGGGCGGCCTGAGTCGTGTCCGAACCGGGAAGCAGGAAAAAGTCCGGGTACACGGCATAGCGGAATCCATGCTGCCCGGTCAGGGTTTCCTGATGCGGCGGACCGGCGGGGGGAACAATCCGCGTCTGAATGCGATAAACGGACCCCCTGCGTTCCTGCCAGACAAAGAAGAGAGTCTGTTGCGGAGACTTCTCCCCGCCCGGCCCGGAAGGCAGCAGGGCCAACACGGGCGATTCTATCGAGAGGGTGGTCGGTTCGCACACGGAGACCGGACTGGACCAGCGCCCGCGCGGGTCTGTCGAGGTGTATTCCAGTTGGAAGAAGCGCCCCTTCTGGGCGGTCCAGCAGGCATGGGCGCGGCCCGTGGGGTCGAGCAGAACGGCGAACTGCCGCAGGACCGAACGCCCGCGTTCTTCACACAGGATGGCCGGCCCGGACCACACGCCCTGCGCTCGCAATCGGGCCACCAGGCGGGTGACGGGCGGGGCTTCTTCCTGCCACATGGCCACGGCGTCGCCATTGGCGCGGGCGGCCAGACGGGGAATTCCGGCGGCGACCCCGGGCACACTCAACTGTTCGGGGGCGCCGGCCCGGACCGTTGCGGACACCAGCAGGCCCAGACAGAGAACCCGGAGAAAAACACAACCCCGCGAGAAAAGCAGCGCGCGCAGGAAAGAAGGAGAGAAGAAGGGGTGTGAACGCATCGAGACGTTGGATCCTCTTGACCGGACACGGTGACCGGCGGCAACAATGCCAGTATTCAGCCTACGGTTTCCGTCTCCGGTTGTCAAGGAGAGGTGAGATCTGGAGAATCACCGGAATTCGGACGGGTCTGGGGTTTTCGGAACTCGGCGAGAGGGGCCTTTTTACCCCGGAGACCCCTGTTGAGGGGAACAAATGCCTCTTTTGTTCTTGCTGCTATGGGGCAAAAACGGTTTTGGCTCTGTACTGCGCCAATCAGGAGATGGGCGTTCCCGGGAGGGCGGGCGTCTCGCCCGCCTGTGGGGGAAAATTGTGGCCGGGGCGCTCAACTGCGATTCTGGGGTTACGTCTGTGGGAGCGCCCGGTCGTCTTTCGCCGCCTGAAACAGGGGACACTCTCGGAACCCGAAACACCGCGCAATCAGAATGATCGGAAACGATTGCGTGGAGGTGTTGTACTCGGTCACGGCCTCACAATAGATGTCGCGTCCGTGGGCGATCTTTTCCTCGAGCGCGCTCAACTCGCGCATCAGTCGCTCGACCACCGGTTGCGCCTTCAGGTCGGGGTAGGCTTCGATGGTCGCCTGCATCTTCTCGATCGCGCCGGTCAGCGGTGTTTCGACCTGAATCTTTTGGGATACGTCGCCCTGCAGGGCCTGTCCGCGCAGTTCCGTCAACCGTTCCAGAAGCGCGCGCTCATGGCTCAGGTACCCTTGAACGCACTCGACCAGGTTCGGGATCAGGTCGTAGCGCATCTTCAGGTCTATATCGATATGCCGCCAGGCGTTCTCGATCCGCGTGCGGTACACGACGAGCGAGTTGTAGGTGTACAGGCACCAGAACCCCAACAGGCCAAGGGTGGCCAGGGAAAAACCGAGAATCGTGGCCGGGACGTTGAATTCTCCGGGGATCGAACCGGACGGAATCCGGAGTCCCGTGAACAGGAACGACAGACTCACGCCGCTCCCGATCCAGAAAAGGGAATACCCCATACCGCGCGAGACCTTCTCGCCCCGCTCGAGTTGCCGGACGCATTCGGCGCGCTCGAGCGGCGAGACTGCCAGAGGGATGTTGCCGTACGGTTCGAGCCGTTCGCGTCCTTCCGACACGCTGCCGACCACACTGACCTCGCCGTCCGCCGGCACATAATTGATCGAGTGGCGCCAGGACCCCATCTGATTCGTTTCACTCA
>DAOPYU010000043.1:0-2780 GCA_035353095.1 Candidatus Sumerlaeota bacterium
TCGGATTCAAGCGATTCATGAAAATACTGACGAATCCCGGAACGGTTGAAGAGAAAATTGGTGACCGGGAAAGCCACATGGGCAACAAGGGTTTCGTGGAGGCCGTGGAACGCGCGCATCAGTTTTCCCGTCTCACATATTGCCAGCTTTTCGCGCTGAAACACCGATAGAAGATGACGTCGGCGATCTGTCTGAATCCGGTCTTGCGGGCCAGCCCGAGTGCGACGGCGTTGGTGGGCAAGGTTCCGCCGTAGAGTTTCCGGATACCGCGCCTGTAAAGTTCCTGGAAGACTCGTTTTCGGAGGGAAACTGCCAGACCAACTTGCCGGTAGGGCTTCTGGACGGCAATGTGTTCGGACCAGGCCTGGTCTTTTCGGAAATGCTTGTCGTACTTGAGGAGGGGGATATAGACCGTTCCGAAGGAAATCAGGTTGAAGGCGGCCACCGTATCTCCTTGCAATGCAATCAGGCACAAACTTCCCCGATCGAGTTTGGGCCGGATTTCTCCCCGCAGCCACTCCGCGATCTTTTCAATCTGAGCGATCCAACGGCTGTCTTCCGGTTGGAGGTAATGGAACCGGATTTCCGGAGGCGGGGGATCGAGAGGCGCTTGAAGGTCATTCTCGGTGAGGCGCCGAACATAAAAACAGTACGTTCGTTTCTCGAAAATGAAGGACAACAGACCCACACAGGCCTTCTGCAAGGTGATGAGGAAGCCGTAATCGCCGAAGTTGCGCCGGAGTTTTGCGACGATCAGTTTCTGGGGCATTCGCGGATTGCTCTGTACTTCTTTCCGATGGTTTAGGGCCTTTCGGCATGACCTGCCCAGCTGGGGTGGGCTTTGTAATGAAGATTGACCCGAGTGGCGTAGTCTGCCAGTGACGCGTTGCCGGTCGGGTCCACCACTTGAATGTCGGAGGGCGATCCCCAGAAGAGGGGGGAGGTATGGGGGGTATCCTCAACACCTTTTCGAATCAGAGGAATCTTGTCGGGATCGAAGCCCATGAGCGTAGCGGCCACATAATCGAGCGCGACGGGATTGAAGCCGGCGAGGAGGGTTCTGGACTGGACGGCGCCGGGGGAGAGGGGGCCGTCGCCTTCGCCTCCGATGATCCCGTCAATCAGGCTCAAATACCCTCGTTGGGGACGATCCTGAAGAACGCCTTTTTTGTCGGCATAGAGCGCAATCCGGTTCAGATCCAGCAGGGTTCGCCACAGGGTGTCGTTGCCGGGCCACATGGCTTCATACACGTCATCCTGGAAGGGCCAGATGTAATGGGAATTCCAGAGAAGGCGTTTGGCGATGGCGGTTACGAATTTCAAAGGGATATTCGGGGTGGTCTGGATCAGATCGTGCATCCAGGTTCCGATCCGTTTACGACGGGAGGGGTGGATGTATTGGTCTCCCCCTTCTTCCGGAGACCCGACCATGAAGTGAGGGAGGGTGTCTTTCAGGGCGGGCAACCCCATGAAATTTTTCAGGGCCAGGGTGATGGCGGTCCGGCGGTGGGTTTTCAATTTGGCGACATTGAGGATAACGTCGCTTTCGAGGAACGAGTTCGGGAACAGATACTCGTGTCTGCCCCCGGAGTGGTGGTCGAACATGACCTTGTGGCTGGCGATGGCGATTCTCAGTTTCTTCGGGTCAATATCCCGGAAATAGCTGTTTTCGCCCAGATTGACGAAGGTATAGCCACGCGGGTCCTGCTGGACCGGCACACGCCCCCATTTCCCATAGAGCCAGGTCCGGACGCTGCGGCAAGAACGCAAGTCCAGACATTCCAATGGAATGGCCGTTTTCTGACGGTACCATTGGACCAGCGGACCGACCTGCGAAACATCGAGCGCCTCGTCGAAGTGGCTCTCGATGAGTTGGGAATCGCCGATGATGATGCGTCCCTCCCCCCGGAGGGCCAGGCAGGTGTAATCGAGCAGGGGACGCAGAACCGAGGCGTGGACGACAACGGCCAGGGGACTGTCTCCCGACAGGTTGGTGTGGAGGACGGTATTGGGTTTGATGAAGACGGTCATCCCGGGCTGGATGATGGAACCCAGCGGGTTCCACGCGGGAGTCCCGTAGTTTTCCCGGTCGAGTTCCAACTGCCGCAAAAGGTCGCGGACGGCGCCATAAACCGGATTGGTGGGATCAAGAACTTTTCCCCGGTACTCAGGAAAGGGTTTTGCCGGGTGGAAGGGTATCTTGCGGGGATAATCGGCATCCTGGGTGAAGGTGACCGAAGTCCTGTTGTCTTGAAGCGCCATGAGTGTTCTTGTCCAGAGATGGATGAATCCGTCATGAGGGACCTGGCTGGAATTCTGTGTCCCGCTTGCTAAGACGAGGGACTGGGAAAATTGCTCTGCGGCAGGATTCTCTGGAAATCTTCTTCAGGAGAGATGGATCGGCTACGCCAGAATTGAGCCACTTCGGACGGAAGGGCGTGCCAGTAAACATCCGAGTACCTGGATTGGGCGTATTCGAGGAAGTCCCGGTAGAACGCGAGGGGATATTCGTCCAGTTCTTCTTTTTCCGCCCCCAGATACATGTAATCGGGGTGGGTGTTGATCAAGGCCATCCCGCCATGTTGGGCGATCCAGTCGAGTTTGCGTTTCCACATTGAGACGTCGCGATGAGAGAAGATCGCGAATACGGTGACATCCTGAGGGAGGGTGTAAGGAAGTTCGATGTATCCGGGGCGCCCGCGTCTGCCCGGAATCCACACGGGGAAGATGGTCCCGATTCCATCAGGCTGGGGTTCAAAGGGATCCGTATCGAACGTGGA
>DAOPYU010000043.1:2880-16228 GCA_035353095.1 Candidatus Sumerlaeota bacterium
AGTTCCATTTCGAGTTGAACCAGCGCCTCGAGTCGCCGGTACCCTCGCATGCATTCGACGTCATGAGTCAGGACAAACGCAAACTGCTTGCCTCCGGGCCAGCCTTCCCATCGGGCAGGTTTTCTTTCGGACCCCGGCAGAATCGGCCACTCGTCGGAGACCGATTTCACACGATACCGGGCCACCATACGCCGCAGGAAGAGGCGGAAAAACGAAGGCAAACAAGGTCTGACCACATAAAAGGCGCGTATCATGAAAGACAGCATATCAGGAGGCGTTGCCTTTTCGTAGAGAGGGATTTCCGTTCATTTTCAAGGTCAAACATACTCCTATGCCGTATATTTGTAAAGAAGTGTTCCGGCCCATCTCAAGACTGGCACAGGAAGCCTTTGGCAGATTTGCCGACTGATCGAAACGCCGGAATGCGGGCGTTCTGTCTCGAATTTCCCCTGTCTCAGGTCATACGTGTGGTAGGCAAGGACGGATTCGATCGGGGACCAGGTGTTCTTGAATCGGCGGAGCCCCGTGTCTTCCATGTCGGTTCGTCCCAATGACAGAATGTCGAATTCTCCCTGCCGGTACAACTGAATCGCGTTCCATATCAGGAGGTTATTGGCCCTCAAATCCTGGAAAGCATAATCGGAAGCACCAAACTTGTAAAGAGAAGACTTTCCAAAATGAAAGAAAACGGCGCCCGCCAGCAGGCGCTTGTTCTGGAAGGCCAGCAGGATATTCCCCAAGCCCCGGTTCAGAACATGGGTGTAAATCGAGGCAAAAAACGAGGCGGGTTGAGGGGGAACGCCCAACCGCTTGCGGGTCCGGCAGTGCAGGTCGTAGTAGGCATTCAGCGATTCGGTCGAAAGGGTCGTCTGAATCGTAACGCCTTCCCGCAGGGCTTTGTTGATGTTCCGGCGTGTGGAAGAGGGAAGGGACGCCTGCAGTGTGTCCGGAGTACGGCGGAGATCAATGTCATGCCGCCAGAAACGTCCCGATGCCGGCCATTCCGTCTGACTCAGTCCCCGGAACTGGACGGTTTTCCATCTCCTCTGGCGCGCGATACGCAAGGCTTCCTCCAGAAGAGGTTGGGGTTCGATGTCGCCTTGAAGGAGGGGGGGGCAGAAATCGCTGAACGGCAGAGAAACCCCTTTTTTCCCGAGAAGGGGAGACTGGACTTCCATGAACGGGATGATGGCCCGCCCGCCTGGGGACTCCGCGGTCAGATAGACCGGTTGAAAGCCATAAGAATCGGTCAGAACCCGGGCCCAGGCGGTGGTGTGAAACGGAGTGGCGTCCGGAAATTCCCGCAACCGGTTGTCCCAGTCCGGTGTTTCTAGAGGATTTTCCGCGAGAAAGCGTAGAGCCATGGCTGCCGGTCGGTCTTTCTTTCCGGATTTCCCGGGCCAACAGATTACTCCTTCTCCGGCAGGCGATTCCTGGCGGATCAGCACAATAACCGATTGACGTCTGTGGGGGCCGCGCGAAAGAGCGGGTTACTTCCGGTCCAGTTTTCGAAGGACCCGGGCGGGATTTCCCGCGACGACGGTATTGGGGGGGACGTCTTTGGTCACCACACTGCCCGCGCCCACGATGGCGTTTTCGCCCACGGTGATGCCGCACAGGAGCGTCACGCTCGATCCGATGGAGGCGCCGGCCTTGATGGTCGTTTTCTCGCACACCCAATCCGCTTCCGTCTGGAGGTTCCCGTCTTCATTGGTGGAACGAGGATACAGATCGTTGATAAATGTGACATTGTGGCCGATAAAGACCCGGTCTTCGATCTCGACGCCTTCACAGATGAAGGTGTGACTCGAAACCTTGCAGTTGGCGCCGATTCGGGCCCCTTTCTGAATTTCCACGAAGGTGCCTATCTTGGTATTGTCCCCGATTTCGCATCCGTACAGGTTGACGAAATTGAAGATTCGCACGCCCTGACCGAGCTTGACGTCAGGCGTGATCACACATGTCGGGTTGGTTCTGAAAGGTTCGTTGCCGGACATTGGGGATTCCTTTCCCTCGGGTGAAATAAACTGCATGTGGCAGGCTCAGACAAATTGCTGAAGCCATTGTTCCATCAGCACGATGCTGAAGAGGACCTTGTAGTTGTTTTGTTTCCCGGCCTGATGCTCGTCAACCAGCTGGCGGACGGCTTGCGGTCGCAGGTACTGATAAATCCGTGCCTGGGGATTGTTGACCGTATCCCCGATCTTGCCGGAAAGCGAGGCCCGGTACCAACTGTCCACAACGCTGGCGGCGAAACCCCGCTTTTTACGGTCCAGAATGGTTTGCGGGAGCAGGTTTCCACAGACCCGCTTGTGCAGCCATTTGCGTTGCCCCCATCGGACTTTGTACTCGGGGGGAAGACTTTCGACAAACCGGACGATTTCCAGGTCCAGATAGGGGACCCGGACTTCGAGACTGTGCGCCATCGAGAGTTTGTCGGCATACATCAGGAGTTCATCGGGCAGGGAGGAGCGCAGTTCAATGAACTGGAATCCCCCCAGTTCGTCCAGATCGGACATCAGGGGGACCATGTCGCTCCAGAACTGCAGAATACGGTCGCCGGGGTTTTCCGGGAGAATTCCGGGATGAAACAGGCCGTCAATCCGACCGGCGGGCAGGAGCGAGAAGATTTCCTTGTAACGGTTCATGCGGTCGGGCACATCGAGCGAGTAGAGTGACCGCTGCACGGTTTCGTTTCTTGGCAACTGAGCCAGAAGGCTTTTGAGCAGGGAACGAAATGGAGTGGGAATCTTCCGCCAGATGGCTCCGTATCGGACACCGAGGTGGCGGGTGTATCCGCCGAACATTTCGTCCGGACCCTGTCCCATCAGGGCCACCGTCACCCCTTTTCGGGCCGCTTCACAGACGTGGTACATCGGGACAACGGACGCGGAAGCGATGGGTTCTTCCAGAACCTGTACCACATGGGCCAGCGCCTGGTCGAAGGCTTCCCGGTCGAGCAGAATGGCGGTATTTTCGGCGGAGAAAAGCCGGGCCGTTTCCGCCGCGTCTTCCAGTTCGTCCCCGTTATAACTGGAACCGTATCCGACCGAATAGGTCTGGGGTTTCCGGGTTTGTTCGCACATCAGGCCCAGCAGGAGGCCGGAATCCACCCCTCCACTCAACAACAGCCCCAGCGGCACGTCGCTGATCATCTGCCGCTTGACGGCATCCCGATAAAGATACAGAAGGTGTTCTTCCGCTTCACGAATACTGGGGACGGGCTCGAGGGGACGGGGTTTGGCCAGCCACCAGCGTTCGACCTTGACTCCCCCCGTTGCGGAAGCGATCAGGCAGCACCCCGGCGCCAGTTTCTGGATTCCTTTGAACGCCGTCAGGGGAGACGGGGTGTAGCGGTACCGGAGGAAGAGGTTCAGGGCGACGGGATCGGCCTCCACGGCCCGGTCCCGCTGAGTCAGGAGGGCGCGGACTTCGGAGGCAAAACGCAGAACGCCGTTTTCGATTTCGTAATACACGCACTTGATTCCCATCGGGTCGCGCGCGACGATCAGTTCCTGAGCATCCTGATCCCAGATGGCGATGGCGAACATGCCGTTCAGTCGGTTGAAGACTTCCTTCTTCCAGGCGCAATACCCGTGAACGATGACTTCCGTGTCGGAGTGGGTCTGGAACTGGTAGCCGAGTCCTTCGAGTTCGGAACGCAACGCCTGAAAATTGTAGATTTCCCCGTTGAAGATCACCCAGACCCGCCGGCGCGCGTCGCACATGGGCTGGTGTCCGCCGGAAAGGTCTATGATGGAGAGTCGGCGGAATCCCAGCCCGATGGGACCGTCGAGATGGAAGCCCTCATCGTCCGGTCCCCGGTGCAGAATCGCCTGAGCCATCGCCCGAATGCACGATTCCTCCACGGGTTTTCCCGAAGCGTAATTGAACTGTCCACAAATGCCACACATACTCAACCTGCTTTCGCCGAGTCCTTGCGTTGGGAAGGATTGCGGGAGGCGTTTGCCTGACTGATGTCGCGCCCGATCAGTCTCAGCAATTGCTCTTTTCTCAGAAAACGAATGGCTTCCGGCGACAGGGGGCGTTCAAAACGCGCGCCGCAACTGTAAAGATACCCGGCCAGCGCGGCCAATCCGCTCAGAACCAGCGGACGGGCCGTCCCGAGTTTGCAGCACACGACCAGATGAAACAGCGGATGATAGCCCAGGGTGTAGTTCACGATTCCGCGATTGAACCAGGCCCGCAGGGGGCTGCGGCTGCCGCTGAGCACTTCGCGATGGTGGTGGACGGGATGGTCGCGAAGGGTCTGAACGCGCCAGCCCTTCGAGCGGGCCGTGATTTCCGCCGCCGAGTCTTCGCCGCCCCGTTCGAGAGGCAGGTAATGGCCGATTTGCGCGAAACAGGCTTTCCGGAACATCTGCACCGCCCCGCCGACACTGTGGTCACTGGTGCTTTGTGCGAGATACTGTCCGTCGCGCAGTTCGAGGATCAGCCCCCCTGCCACCCCGAGTTTTTCGTTCCGGGCGAACTCGCCCAGGACGCTTTCGATATAGTCCGGAGGGAAAGTGACGTCGGCATCGAAGTTTCCGATGAAGTCGTAGTCCACTTCGGTGGCGTACTGGATCGCGCGATTCAGAGCGGCCACTTTTCTCGAAAAACTGGGTTTTTCATCCGAGTCTGTGCGCAGGAAATAGAGATAGGGACAGCGTTCCCGATACGACTGGACGATTTCGTCGGTCCGGTCCGTGGAACCATCGCTGACGATCACCCAGCGTGCCGGTTTGATCGTCTGCGCCTCCACCGACTCGATGAGGTTTCCAATGAAGCGTTCTTCATTCCAGGCGGACGTTATTAAAACATATGAAATCTTCTCGTTGCCGCCCGTCATGACAGATCCTCTGAAACATATTTTACAGGCCGGATATGATTCCGCCTTTCTGAGAGACGAAACAGAAGCCTTTGTTTTCCGGCGGATCAGGTCGCTTTCCCTCGAAAGAACGCGACCGAATTATCGGGGCCGTCGAGCGGACTCAGGCCTGCGCCGATTTGCGGTTCCCATACAACGTTTCGTAATAGCTCTGGTATTCTCCGCTCAGGATTTCCTGCCACCAGGCCGTGTGCTCCTGGTACCAGCGGACCGTGGAACGGAGAGCCTCGGGAAACTGAAAGATCGGTTTCCACCCCAGTTCCGTCTCGATCTTGTGCGGATCAATGGCATAGCGCTTGTCATGGCCCAACCGATCCTCGACGTACGCGATGAGACTTTCCGGCTTTCCCAGAATGGCGAGGATTTCCCGAACGACCTCGATGTTCTCCCGCTCGCAGCGGGAGCCGACGTTGTAAACCTCGCCCACGCGTCCCGCGTGCAGGACCCGGTCAATGGCGCGGCAGTGGTCCAGCACGTAAATCCAGTCGCGCACATTCCGTCCGTTGCCGTACACGGGCAACGGTTTGTCGCGCATGGCGTTGAGAATCATCAGGGGGATCAGTTTTTCCGGAAAATGCCAGGGACCGTAGTTGTTGCAGCAGCGCGTGATGAGAACGGGCAGGCCGAAGGTGGAAAAGGCCGCCAGTACGAGGTGGTCCGCCGCTGTTTTACTGGCCGAATAGGGGCTGCGCGGGGCCAGGGGAGTGGTTTCGGTGAAATACCCCTCCGGCCCCAGTTCCCCGTACACCTCGTCGGTTGAAACCTGCAGAAAACGTCCGATTTTGTGCCGACGTGCGGCATCGAGCAGGTTCTGGGTGCCCATTACATTGGTGGTGAGGAAGGCGCTGGCGTCCAAGATGCTGCGGTCCACATGGCTTTCCGCGGCGAAATTGACGATCGCATCCACTCCTTGAGAGACGATGTTCTCGACCGTCTGGGTGTCTTCAATCCGACCGTGGACAAACGTGTACCGGGGGCTGTCCGCCACGTCCTGAAGATTGGCCAGATTGCCCGCGTAGGTGAGCGCGTCCAGATTGACGATCTCGTAGTCGGGATACGTTTCGAGCAGGTGCCGGACGAAATTCGAACCGATGAATCCGCAACCACCGGTAACCAGAACCCTCATTTCCGAATCTCCTTGATGCACTCGACCACGTATTCGATTTGCTCGTCGGTCAGTTCCGGGAACATGGGCAGCGAGACTTCCGTGGCGGCGGCTTTCTCCGCCACGGGGAAGCGGCCCGGCTGGTAACCGAGCGAACGGTAGGCGTCCTGGAGGTGAAGCGGGACCGGATAGTGAATGGCGCAGGCGATTTCTTTCTCGGCCATGGCCTGAATGAATTGCTCGCGATTGTGGGTCCGCAGGGCATAGACATGATAGATCGGTTGGGCCCACTCGGCGACCTCGGGAGTGCGGACTTCCGTCAAGCCGGACAGCAGACTCGAATAACGGGCGCCGTGCTGGCGGCGGGCCTCATTCCATGCCTCGATCCGTTTGAGTTTGACACTGAGAACGGCGCCTTGAAAACCGTCCATGCGACCGTTCCAACCCGCTACGGCATGGTAGTATTTGCGGGTTTGACCGTGATCGCGGAGGACCCGCATTTTCGTGGCCAGTTCATCGTCATTGGTGACGATTGCGCCCGCCTCGCCGTAGGCGCCCAGATTCTTGCCCGGATAGAAACTGAAACACCCGGCCGCGCCGATGGAACCGGCCTTGCGTCCCTTGTACAGGGCGCCGTGGGCCTGACAGGCGTCTTCGACCACGGGCAGGCCATGTCTGGCCGCGACTTCGAGAATCGGGTCCAGATCGGCCGTTTGACCATAGAGGTGAACGGGGATAATGGCCTTGGTTCGGGGGGTGATCGCGGCCTCGACCAATTTCGGGTTCATGTTGAAGGTGGCTTCGTCCACATCCACGAACACCGGTTTGGCGCCGCAAAAGGTGATGGCTTCGGCCGTGGCGATGAAGGTGTTGGGGACGGTGATGACTTCGTCTCCCGGCCCAACCCCCAGGGCCAGCAGGGAGAACCACAGCGCGTCGGTTCCGTTGCCGACCCCGATGGCATGTTTGCAACCGCAGTAGGAGGCGAATCCTTTTTCAAATTCCTCGACAAAAGGGCCTCCGGCGAAAGCGGTTCGATCCAGGACATTTTCAAGGGCGGTGAGTATTTCGGGTTTGATACTCAGGTACTGGGCTTTGAGATCCAGAAATGGCACTTTCATAGAGGGAACTCCTTATTCATGCAAGTGTGTGCGTCACCGGAATTGCTCAGGCTTTACTATATACACAAACAAGGGGCGAGTTGCAATCCCCGCCCCTTGTAGAACCCTTTTTTTCTTGATCGCAATTATCAGGCGTTTTCGGGCGCGTCTTCCGGGATCTGTTGCTGATTCTGGTCCCGAAGCGTGTCGCCAATCTGGTCGAAAATGGCCAAGGGGGTCCGGAGCAGAATTTCGAGATCGAGCCAGAAAGACATCTCGCGCGAATACTGAATATCCAGGCGCGCCATCTCGTTGAAGGTCAACCGGTTCTTGCCACTGACCTGCCACAGACCCGTCATGCCGGGGACCGCATCGAAACGCCCGTTGTGCCAGAGCAGGTATTCTTCCGATTCGTAGGGAATGGGCGGTCGGGGTCCCACCAGACTCATCTCGCCCCGCAGGACATTGACCAGCTGCGGCAGTTCGTCAATGCAGCTCTTGCGCAGCAGGCCCCCAAAACGGATGATCTCCGGCGTATTTTCCATTTTGGTCATCGGCATTCCGTTTTCGTCCGTGCTGTGGATCATCGAGGCCAGCAGGTTGCGGTGCTTGGAGGTATCCACGTTGATGTGCATCGTACGGAACTTCCACAACGTGAACGACTTGCCCAGATAGCCCACCCGCTCCTGCTTGAAGATGGGAGAACCTGGAGAGACCAGGCGGATGAAGAGCCCCACCAATAGAAAGAACGGGGAGAGGAGCGCCAAACCGATCCCGGCTCCCAGAATATCAATCATGCGCTTCCATACCGGCAGCGACGAGGGGAATACCCGCTCTTTCAGACTGGGAACCGTTCTGGCGCAGAGTTGGGGAGAAACGCCTTCGTCCGATTTCTCGTTCGTGCCGGATTGCTGAATCACGGAAGTCTTGTCGCGGTCGTTTTCCGGTTTTCTCTTGTCTTTGCCCCCCCCCAGCCACCCCTTCGGATAGCTGTACACGTTGTAGGTCAGGGAGATTCCCTGAATATCGGTACTGAGGATTTTACGGGCAAAACCGTCGGCCTGCTGGGCTTCCGCGTTGAAAAGCATCAGGCCCAGATTCTGCGTGTCCAGCCACCCGATCTCGTCGGTCATGCGGGTCCGTTCCATCAGAATGGAAACGAAGTGTTCCAGGAACTTCCGGTCATCGGCCCGGTGTTCCAGATTAAAATCCACCACCGAGAATCCGTGTCCGTTACGGTCCGCCCGGGCACACTCTTTGGCCAACAGGGATTGGAATGTCTTGGGGGAATGCAGATCCTTCAGATTCACTTCCTGAACAGTTTTGCCAAACAGATTGACACATTTCCCGACCGGTTTGCTCCGCAAAACGGAACCTCCCGTCTTCGCTGGAGCAACGGTCCTCTGTTCTCCTGTCATCAATCGTGAGAAAAACATGACTCTTACCACCCTCTCTGTCGTTGTTGCTTGCATCCGCAACTGGGAAATTCTGCTACTACGAAGTCAAGATTCTTCACGTTCGTCGAGCCCTGCCGGGGACAGATCTGCTCATGTCCCTGTTGCCAGGGCTTCTATTGACTCGGGTCGCTGATGATCACGGCCCCGTCGCCTTCTTCTTCCGCTTTTTTCAACCGCTTGTAGATGATGGACAAGAGACCGCGCGCCGAATGGTGGTCCTGGGGATAAGAGCCGATCGCGAAAGTCATTCCCAGACCGCTGCAGTTGTCCCGATACCGTTCGATGGCGCTGACGGCACCCGACGTGTTGGTCTCACTCATCAGGACCGCCCCGATCGAGTTTCCAAACTCGAAGTACACATCGCTGTTGCGCAGGGTGTTCTCGAGTAATTTTTTGGGGCTGATATCGACACTTGGTTTCAGCATGGCAACCGAGACAAACCGCCGATACCGCTCGGCCAGGCACAGCTCATGGTCCAGCATCCACTCCAGATCAACTACCCCCCGTGTCGTTACCATTTTTCAGTCCTTCTTCTTTGATTTTTACTGCTTATGTGACAGCCTCTGAGTTGGATACTTCAACCGGATGTTTTCCGTTCTTACCCTTCTTGTGTGAAGTGTTTCTGAAGAACAGAAACTTTCCGGTGTCTTCTCTCCTGCACCCTAACATCTGAGAAATCAATGTATCCATCGTTCTTGCCGGGTACATGGCTTATCTTGTAAGCAAATGGGAGGCCAAAGAAGGCGGCAAATTTGTTTGAGGAGATAATTGCTTGCTCTTGTGTTGGAAATACAAGAGTTGCATGGATATCTTAGAGGTTTTTGGAGGAGGGGCGTTGCTCCATTTCCCTGGAACCTGATACCAAGTGTTCATTCATGAATGAGTATGTGCCCAGAAATGAACACTTTGTGCTCATTTTCGAATTATTGCCCATTGGGAAAACCCGAATTCAAGCCGACGCGCCGGATGCCGCAGGTCTCGATCTTCCGGCGCAAGGTGCTGTAGCTGACCCCGAGCAGATCGGCGGCATGTCGTTGATTCCAGCCGGTTTGTTCGAGAGCATCGGTGATGGCTTGTCGTTCGGCCGCCAACACAATCTCGTCCAGGCGCGAGACGGAGGGGGGAGGGCCCGAAATCGGAAGGGCGGATACAAAGGGTTTGGAGGGAACCATCGGAATCTGATTGCTCGACAGGGATTCCCAGATGGTGTTTTCGTTGCCTGTCAAACTGAAACGCCGGATGATGGATTCCAGTTCGCGGACATTGCCCGGCCAGGCGTATTCGGTCAGTTGTTTCATGGTGGAAGGAGAAATCGTGAGATCCTTGGCATCGAAGGATAGATTGTATTTGCTGATAAAATGGGTGACCAGCAAGGGAATGTCAACTTTGCGTTCCCGCAGGGGGGGCAGGGTGATGCGGTAGTCGTTCAAGCGGTAAAACAGGTCGGCCCGGAACAGGCCCTTGGCGATCATGGTTTCCAGGGGACCATTGGTGGCGGCGATTATTCGGGCATTGACGGTCCGCGTCTTGGTGTCCCCGAGACGACAGAACTGCTTGTGCTCGATGACCTGAAGCAGTTTGGCCTGAAGCGAGACGGGGATTTCGGCAATTTCATCGAGGAAAATTGTGCCGCCCGCCGCCAGTTCAAAACGGCCCGGTTTGCTGCGGTCGGCGCCGGTGAACGCTCCCCGTTCGTGTCCGAAAAGTTCCGATTCCAGAAGCGATTCCGGAATGGCCGGACAGTTGATCTTGACGAACCCCGAGCGGCCGCGGTTCTCCGACATGGTTGCCAGAAGACGGGCGACGACATCCTTGCCCGTCCCGCTTTCTCCGCGAATCAGGACCGTCATGTCGGAACCGGCCACTTCGGTCACCTGTCGGCGCACGCGTTCCATGGATTCGCTTTCGCCGATAAACCCGATCCCCCCTTCGATCAGTTTCTTGATGGTGGACTCGTCCTGTTCCACCCGCACCTGCAGGTGGTTGCGTTCTTCGGTCAACTGCCGCACCAGATTCCGGTTTTCATGTTCGAGTTGATACTGGTAAGTCGCGCTGCGGACGGTCTGGACCAGATGGTCCATGCTTTCCGGTTTGCGCAGGTAGGCAAAAACGCATTCCTGAATGGCTTCAATGGACGTTTCAAGCGAGGGATAGCCGGTCAGGATGATGAACTTGGTCTCGGGACTGACCTTCTTGAATTGCCGGATGAGTTCCAGCCCGTTGGTGTCGGGCATGCAGAGATCCACCACCGCGACCTCAAATTTCGATTCCTGAATGATCTGAATGGCCCGTTTGGGATCCTGAACAGCCGTGGGCTTGAAACCGACCGTCCGCAGGATTTCCTCGCAGCAATCCAGCACACACTCTTCGTCATCCACAATCAGGACATTGACATTCTCAAAACCCATGGTCATGTCTCCCCAGGTATTCAACATCCATGAGGAAGGCTCCCAACCCGGCGGAAAGGTGTAAGTCGGCTTTGGATGGTAAATTCCCCCAAATCATTCCTCTACAGGCCAAGTGTCACTTTTCGTATCCCCGGTGCGCCTGGTGGTTATTCCCTGCGGGGCTTGATCTTAATTTTTGCCATCTCCGCGGGATTCAGTCAAGGGAATCTTCCAGAATCGGCAGGCGGTCACGGGCCTGGGCCGGAGCTGTTTCGGGGTGTTTTATCGGAACGGAACTCATTGCGATGGAATCGGATTGCGGGGTTTCGGAAATTTCTCCACCCTTGACAGGGGGTGAACGGGTTGGTACGTTGCAAAAGTGGGCGGGGGAGTGGATGGGGCGGCAGACGATTCGGGTGGGGGAAAGAGTTTCTGGGGTGGAGAGAGCACGGGAAACGGGACCCTTGGACGGTTTTAATTCTTCTTCAAATCTGAAATGCAGGGAACACTCTATGACAAAACCCCAGATTTCGGTTGTCATTGTCAACTGGAACGCGCGGGATCATTTGCAGCGTTGTCTGGTTTCTATCGAGGAGACCCGGGGAGCGTTGGTTGTCGAGACGATTGTGGTGGACAATGGGAGCGTGGATGGCAGCCTGGAAATGCTCTCGCAGTGTTTCCCCCATGTTCAGGTGGTGGCGACGGGTCAGAATCTGGGATTCGCCCGCGGCAACAATGTCGGGATCGAACGGTGCCGGGCGGATTTTATTTTTTTCATCAATTCAGATGTTATCGTCAAGCCCGGTTGTTTTCAGCAACTTCTGGACCTGTTGCAACAACGCCCGGAGGTCGGATTGGCGGGGCCGCGCATTGTCTCGCCGGATGGTTCGCTTCAGGCAACGTGTTGCAATACGCCTTCGTTGAAAGAGGCGGTGGTTGAAGCGTTTGCGCTGCGGCGGGTGTTTCCGGCGGCCACGTGGTTGCCGACCTATTTTCTGGTCGAGTCCGAGCATGACCGGGTGCGGGAAGTGCCGTGCATGGTGGGGTGCTTCTGGGCGGCGCGTCGGGAGGCGATTGACCAGGTGGGCGTCTTGGACGAGCGTTTCTTCATTTACAGCGAGGACAATGATTGGTGCAAACGGTTCCGGGAAGCGGGGTGGCAGGTCTTGTATTATCCCCTCGCCGAGGCGATCCATGTGGGGGGGGCGAGTTCGGCACGCGATCCGATGCGTTTTGCGGTGGAGATGGAAAAGGCGCGGCGGCAGTTCTGGACGAAGCATTACGGGGGGACGACCTTGTGGTTGTATGTGCTGGTCCGAACTTTCCATCACGGGATTCGGGCTGTGTTGAAGGCTCTTTTCTCCTGCCTCTCGCCGACCCGGCGCGATCTCCTGCGTCAGCATTGTCGGGCGCACTGGCGTTGCGTGGGGTGCTGGTACCGGGCCGAAAAGAACTCCTCGGCCGCATCGGGGTGATGGGGGCGGGTGATGGGGCGTTGCCCCGTGTGGGGCCTGAGGGCCCAGGGCGTGATTTCAGAAGGGGGGCGGTTCTCCCATGAATCCAGTGACCGACCATGACCGATATCTCGTGACCGGGGCCCGTGGCATGCTGGGACAGGCGGTTCTGGCGGTTTTGCGTGCGCAGGGGCGAGCCGTAAGGGGGGCAGATCTGCCCGAGGTGGATCTGACCGATCCGGCTGTGGTCCGGCGGGTGTGGGAAACCGAGCGGCCCACCCATGTCATCCATTGTGCCGCCTACACGAACGTGGATGGGGCGGAGTCCGATGGGGAACTGTGCATGCGGTTAAACGTTCGGATGCCGGAGCGGGTGGCGCGCGCCTGTGCGCAGATCGGTGCGCGGATGTTGATGATCAGCACGGACTTTGTGTTCGACGGCCAGGCGCGGCGTCCGTACCGGGAGACGGATCCGACCGGGCCACTGAGTGTCTATGGCCGGACGAAACTCGAGGGCGAGCAGGCGGCGGCCGCCGTTCTTGAAGATCTTCAGATTGCTCGGACCGCCTGGTTGTTCGGTCCCGGCAAGCGGAATTTCGTTTCCGCCATGATCGAACGGATGCGCAAGGGGATTCCCCTTCGGGTGGTGGACGACCAGTGGGGGTCGCCCACCTATACGGGGGATCTGGCCGGGCGGCTGGTGGAACTGAGTCGTCTGGAAGAGCGGGGGGTGTTCCATCTGGTCAATGGGGGGATGACGACCTGGTGTGGGTTGACCCGCAAGGCGGCGGAACTGGCCGGGTTTGTTTCCTACGCAATCGAGGCGATAGACACGGCGTCCTATCCACTTCCGGCGCATCGGCCCGCGTGGTCGGTGCTGGATTGCTCGCGGGCGTGGGCCCTCGGGGTGACCCCCATGCGCGACTGGACCGAGGCGCTGGCGGAATACATCCG